>NZ_JBFRLG010000040.1:0-33132 GCF_041469785.1 Vibrio sp. 10N.286.48.F5
TACTTTAATTGGTATAATTCCCCTTGTATAATAATAACTTAACTGACGTAATATTGACTGGTCGTACTTCTAATAACGCCAGTTTGAAGTCACTCACAGATCTACTCTTCATTTTTGAAAATCAATTGCTTTTTTTTCTACTTAACCTCTGGAAACCGTTCTACACTAGGGTTATAACTGTTTGATTTGTATACGAGGTATCAATGAGTCGGAAACCCATAGTGTTAGTCGTGGATGACACCCCAAGTAACTTGGATGTGTTAACGGCAATACTCAAAGATACTTATCAAGTGAAAGTAGCGATTAACGGCACAATTGGTATCAAAATTGCGAAGATGGTGCCGCAGCCAGACCTTATCCTCCTTGATATCATGATGCCTGACATCGATGGTTACGAGGTGTGCCGCCAACTTAAAGCTCAGCCGAATACGGCTCACATTCCTATCATTTTCGTGACCGCCACAATTGGTCCAGAAGCCGAAGTAAAAGGGCTCTCCTTGGGGGCTGTCGATTACCTAACCAAGCCGATAACCCCTGCAATTGCACTCCAGCGTGTGAAAACGCATATCGCACTTTATGACCAACAACGCGCGTTGTTTAGTCAGGTAAAAGAGAAAACTCAAGAGATCAATCTCGGTAAGCTAGAAACACTGAACATACTGGGTAGAGCTGCTGAATTTAAAGACAATGAAACAGGCATGCACGTTAAGCGTATGAGTCACTACTGTGAAGTGCTAGCTAAAGCCTTGGGAATGACTGACGAAGATGCCGAGACGTTGCGTGATGCAGCACCAATGCATGATATTGGCAAGATCGGTATTCCTGATAGCGTATTACTCAAGCCGGGTAAATTGGACGCCGACGAGTGGACAATTATGCAAAAGCATGTCGAATATGGTGTTGATATACTTGGTAGGCAGAGTGATTCCAAACTGATGCGTATGGCTATTCAGGTGGCGCAATATCATCACGAAAAATGGGATGGCAGTGGTTATCCAAACCAGATAGCTGGTGAAGGTATCCCATTGGTTGGAAGAATTGCGGCTGTTGCTGATGTGTTTGATGCCCTGACCGCAGAGCGCCCTTATAAAAAAGCTTGGAGTATTGATGAGGCGCTGAACTTGTTTGAAGAACAGAAAGGCAAACATTTTGATCCAACTATCGTTGATGTGTTTTTTCTGAAGTTACCTGAGATTCTAGCAATTAAAGAGAAATTTAGAGATGAGTGATGGCTTGATGTTGTCGCTAAATCGTTTGGTTGTTTTTCTGGTCATTACACTTGTGGTGTGGCCGCTGCTAATGCGATCTACGAATGCTGCTGAGGTAACAGATACTGAGTTAAATCAGTGGTTGGGAAACCAACCAACGGTAACTTTTGTTGTCTTGGCCAACCATTATCCTTACTCATTCATCGATGATGATGGGCAGGTTTCTGGGATCATCAAAGATTGGACATTAGATCTTGAACAGCGTTTTGGTGTTCATGTTCGGTTTGTCACAGTTAACTCGCGTGTCGAGGCTAAAGCCGCGTTAGTCGACGGGCGAGGCGATGTATTTCCATTCCAACAGTTCGACCCAAGTGAAGGTGGCCGTTTTCTTGCGAGTGCTCCCTATATTCCTTATCAGGTCGCAGTGATTGTTCCCATCGACAACAAACTCGATGGAAACCTAGATCAAAATAATAAACGCCGTATTGCGATGGTTAATGAAAATATCGATTTGGAGCGAGCTGGTGTCAAATTGAGTTCTATTGAGCGAGTGGATTTTGATAACGTTATTGATGCAGTACGTGCGTTAGGGGCCGGGGATGTCGAAGGCATGGTCGGTGAACCTATCACCACTATGGATCTTGCGGAAAAGATTGGCGTTCATGATTTAGCGGTAAATTATGTTCTGGAGCATTGGAAAAGGTTTGAAGCATCAATGGTGATTCGAACCGATGAACCAGAACTGCTGACGCTAATCAACAAACAGATTGAAACCTTCGACGTTGATAACAAGAACCAGATTTTATCGAAGTGGCTAGACAGTTCCCCCTATCGAGTGCCGCTAAAAGGCGTGTTTGGCTTTGGTAACCCTCCGTATATTTACCCAGACAGCACCGCAGTCGGGCTAGAGCACGACATTCTTCAGCGTGCACTGAATGACATGGGATATAAACTAGGTGACGTTGTCACACTTCCACCTAGCGCCGCTAAAAAAGCCATCGATAACAATAATTCTATAGCCTTTGTTTCTGGTGTTCAGTTTGATGATCCTAATGCGCACTTTTTAAGTGATAACGTTCTTAATATTGAGTTTGTTCCTGTTTCACTAACTCGCCGCAAACTCCAACTTCAATCCCAAAAAGACCTATCATTAGGGGCGTTATTGTTCGACGAAACATCCTCAATTAAAAACTCTGTTGAAGTTCTGAAGAGTAAGTTAGACATTGATCGTGTTGAAGATTACGAAGATCTTGAGTCAGCATTCTCGCAGTTGAGGGCTCAAAATGTTGACCTGCTAATGGTTGAACGAAGAGTGCTAGAGTGGTTTATCACCAATACTCGTTTTATTGAAATGGCAGAGCTAACGCTACATGACGAGTATAAAGTTGAGTATCCGATCTATGTGGACTTTAAGAGTGAAGAAATCAGAGATAGCTTCAATGCCGCAATTAAAAGGCTTAAACAGGAGGATGACGGCTTAAACCAAATTATCGAGATGCAGGTTCAGAGTGATTTAAGCCTAGTCCTTAAAAAAGCGAATATTATCGCGCAAATATCTGCGTATTTTATCGTCAACGACCGCTTTGAAGAGTTGACGGACGTGTTTGAAATTTTCGACACGGACAGTTCTTTTCAGGTGATCACCGCACAAGCGGATAACAATAGTCGCCCGATCAAATCTTGGTACATAGGCAACCTAGTTGATCAATATGGAGAGAAGAAAAATACCTCTCACTTTTCATCAGTCACCAAGGTGGCGAATTATAGGACCAAGGGAGGGAGTATCAACTCTGGTTCGATGACTTTCTACTTTGATGTTAATTCGTTAGTACGGAACCATGTTTATTTTCCATCTGTCGAACAATTTAGTTCATTCGGAGATGCGGCGAAACGCTATATTACGGATGTTTATCAAGCGAGTAACTTGACTGGAGAGATCCTAAATCTAAGCCAAAAAGAGAGGGCGTGGATTAAAGATAATCCGGATGTACGTATAGGTATCGATCCGAATTCGTTACCTTATGAAGCGGTATCCAATACCGGTGAATACATCGGGATGATTGATGATTATCTAACGCTGATTGAACAAAAAACAGGGCTAAGTATTCAGCATGTTGATGTGGCGAATTGGTCTGAGACCCGAAGCTTGGTTGATCATCATGAAGTGGAACTGGTCTCAGCAGCTCAAGAGAATCGTTCGTTAGGAGATAACGTCAAAGCAGCTAAAAGCTTGTTTTCAAGTCGTTTGGCCATTGCATCGAGAAGAGACGTTAGTAGCTTGGTACTTGAAGAAGCTGATGGTTGGAAAATCGGTATATTGAAGAATGCGGCAAATACTAACGCGATTTTAGATAAGTACCCGAACGTTGAGTGGGTAGAGGTAGAATCCACGGCCGATGGGCTCAACCGATTGGATGATAAAACCTTAGACGGCATGGTCGACACTGTTGATGTCCTCAATTACCTCATTGATTCATTTGGTCATCGAGGGGTTGGTATCATCGGCCGGTTAGACTTCTTCTTGTCGCCAACTCTGCATGTCATCAAATCTGAACCTTTGCTGTTGTCTATTGTGAACAAAGCGATAGGCAGTATCTCAGCTGAAGAACACCAGAAGATCTCTGCAAAATGGGCGGCGCCAAAAGCGATAGAAAGAGTTAATTATCAATTGGTTTACACCATTTCGGTGTTCTCTCTGGTGATCCTTCTTCTTATTATTTTCTGGAATCGTAAATTAACTAAGCAGATCAGTATTGCTAAGGAAGCAACCGAAGCTCTGGAAAAGGCGCAGAACCAACTCTACAACATGCTAAATAGCTCTCCAATTGCAGCCAGCGTGGTATTTGAAGAAGAGGTTCGTTACGCGAACGATACGGCAAAACGTTTGTTTGGCGTGGAAGATCAGGCGTTGTCTTCTATCGACGTTGCCGCTATCCATGACTCGCTGAGCGTTCGTGATGGCGTGCATGAAGAGCTCGACCTTAACGGTAAAGTTGAAAATAGGGAGTTAGTACTCAGAAAGTCTGATGGAACCCGATTTGTTGCTTTGGTCAGTTACTATCTTTTTGAGATTGATGGTGAAGTCGCCACACTATTTTGGGCATTCGATATTTCAGAAATGAAGCGCCTTAACGAACAATTGGAAGAAGAAAAACAGAGAGCCGATTTGGCGAGCCAAGCTAAATCGGAATTTTTAGCTAATATGAGCCATGAGATAAGAACCCCAATGAATGCCATTATTGGCTTGTCTTATCTGGCGATTGGCGAAATATCTAATCCTGTCGCTCGAAATTATATTGAGAAAGTGCACCGTTCTGGCCATTCGTTACTCGGTATCATCAATGACATCCTTGATTTCTCAAAGATAGAAGCTGGACAACTTGTTATTGATAACGTCCCGTTTGATCCCGTAACGACTTTTAAAGATGTGATTGAGTTGATGGAATCGAAAGCGGCTGAGAAGCAACTCAATTTGTCTATGGTCATCGACCCAGAGTTAGACACGCCACTACAAGGCGATCCATTGAGGTTGTTCCAAGTCATACTCAACCTTGTGGGCAACGCGATTAAGTTTACGGAACAAGGCAGCGTAGCGTTAACGGTGGAGCATGTTGACTCGAACGACAGCAGCCTAACCATGAGAGTGAGTGTGATGGATACCGGGATAGGCATTTCGGATGAGAACCGTCACAAGCTGTTTGAAGCCTTTAGCCAAGCGGATACCACAACGACACGTCGGTTTGGCGGTACAGGGCTTGGGCTCAACATTAGCAAGAAATTAGTTCATGCGATGGGCAGTCAAATTACGGTAGAGAGTGTTTACGGGCAAGGCAGTGAGTTCTCCTTTGTACTGACATTGCCACGCTCAAGCTCGGATGCGTTAGCCGACTTCAAAGCTCAAGAGTTGCAACTGGATTATCAGATAGAGTTCAAAGGGCAAAGAGTGTTATTGGTTGAAGACAATGAGCTGAACCAAGATCTCGCCTTAGCATTTTTCAGTCGCTCTAAATTAAATGCCGATCTTGCTGAAAACGGAAAGGAAGCGCTGGAGTTAGCTAAAAACAACGACTACGAAATAATCTTCATGGATCTTCAAATGCCGATTATGGACGGCTTTGAAGCTACCCGTTTGATTCGTGAATTCGATATAGATGTACCGATTATTGCAATGTCAGCCAATGTTTTTGATGATGCGAAACAACGAGCGAGGGCGTCGGGCATCACGGACTTCTTGGATAAGCCTATTGTTATTGATAAAGCGATGTCTTTGATTACTCGATACATTGTTCCTGAGGTCTTAGTTGAAGGTCGAGCGCCATCAGACACCTCTTCAGATGCGATCCAGACAGGTGATTCTGGTGAGAGTGCGGAATTGCACTCCGATCCCCAAATTGAGCCGCCTGTTTTCTCTCAGTCGAGGTTTGAGCAACTGACTTATCATGATGTGAAGCTGCAAGCCAAAATGCTTGATAGGTTCTGCCAAGGATCACCAGACATGATGTCGGATGCTTTTGATAACTTAGTACAAGGCGACTGGGAGACGTTAGAGCGTAATCTACATACCTTAAAAAGCATGGCAGCTTCGATTGGTGGATTGCGATTGGCAGAGTTACTCAGTGATTTAGAAAGCAAAGCGCATAACAAGGCGTGTGATGAAGCAGATCTTAAGCAAGGCGAACTTGGGTTAATCGAACTGATTAAAGCAGTTGAGATCAGCTTTGATGTGTCTGGTGTTGGGGGATTCAATACGACAAGTACTGAAGAAGCCGATGCGAGTCTTGCTGATACCTCTGATTCACCGAGCATCACGTCAGAACAGCATGCTCAGTTGCTATCACTGCTGGATGCTTATGATAACGATGCAACTCAATATGTGACTGAGTTACTGGCACAGTATCCACATTCTGTTGTTCTCAAAGATGTTCAAAGTGCGTTAGATAATTATGACTTTGAACGAGCAAAAGAGGGGCTTGGCGCTTCTGAGTAGTTGTCTTTTATAAATATCACTTGAACATTAAAGCCTTTAGCTCTTATAGCGAAATACCGAGCTAGCTAAAGGCTTTAAATCTATCTATACCGAACTAACGACTCACGTTCTGTTTGATTAGCTCAACAACCGTATCGTATCGGTGCGGCAGTTTTCGGTTTCGTTTTTGAACCAGATACAGCGTTTCCTCTACTTCTACCTTTGGCGGCACAACGTGTAGCTTGTCTCTATCTGGGAAGTGTTCAACCGCGCCAGCCGGTAACACGGTAAAACCTAATCCTTTTGATACGGGTAGCAAGATCTGGTGAAGCTGATTGATGTAGCCAGATCTTGGTATCTCATTAACGTTGATGTTCGCTAAGTCTTTATCTCCGCAAAGGTCGAAATACAAAGACAGATAGTGTGCAGAATCTGGGTGGGCAATCAGGCCAATGTCATTCAATACTTGCGGCGTTATCTCTAAATCAGCAAGGCTGTGGTGAACAATAAGACACAGTGCTTCTTTGCCGATGACTTGGCTTTGGTAGTAGCTGTCGTTCGGGGAATGCCTAACAATGCCGATATCGGTAGTGCCTTCGCTTAGGTCATTCAATATCTTTTTGTTTGGAGCGGCTTCTAAGTTAATGCTGAGCTCTTGGTGTTGCTGTTGAAGTTCAAGAAGCTTGGGATACAGACGCAAAGAGAGTGAGCCAGAGCAAGACAAGTGACATTGCCCAGCATAAGGGTTATCAAAACTCAGAGACTCAAAAAGATCTTCTTGGTCTTTCTCTAGTTTGATCGCATAGCGATACATAATCCGACCCTGTTCGGTCAGTTCGAAGCTCTTGTTTTCTCGAGATAGCAGGTCACAATTACAAGCTTGTTCAAGCTTCTTGATGTGTTGGCTGACTCCAGGTTGTGTCATATACAACTTTTCTGCCGTTTGGGTGAAATGGCCAACTTCAACCAGAGTCTTAAATGTATTGAGCCAAAGTGGATTAATCATACTCACCTTCAAATACTAAAGCCTATAAATAAAAGAAAATTATTATTATCTTAAGTAATGATAATTTCAACTCTAGCGTCTTAAGTAACGCTAATCAAAGTCATGTGGTGGTAGCACTTTATATTGGCCGCTTTGTAGAGTTGCTATGAGTAACAAAGTGTTGCGACTTTGTTGAATTTTTGGTCTATTGACCAACTGTGCTCATATTTAGGAACGAAGATGAATAGAAATGTTTGGCTGCTCTCACTGTGTCAGGCCTTGTTGATGACGGGTAACATATTACTGATCTCTGTGATTGGTTTGATCGGTAAGCAGATTGCACCCAGTGTCAGCATGATCACCTTGCCTGTTGCACTGCAGTTTTTGGGTTTAATGGCAGCCACTATTCCAGCATCTTTAATTTCAGGCAAGTTAGGGAGAAAGCGAGGATTTAGCATTGGTAATGTGGTTGGCATTACAGGAGCTAGTCTTGCCACCTACGCACTGTCTCAACAACATTTCTATTTGTTTTGTTTCGCTACGTTCTTACTTGGGATAGGCATAGGTTTTGGCACGCTTTATCGTTTTGCTGCAATCGAGGTGTGTGATGAAAATGCCCGTCACCGAGCGATCTCTATCTCGATGGCTGGTGGCGTTTTAGCCGCGGTATTAGGACCAAATTTGGCAATTATGTCGCAACAGTGGTCGCAAGATGGCTTGTACATTGGTGCTTTTGCTTCTTTGATTGGATTGAACATTCTTGCGTTACTCATCTTACAAACAATTCAGTTTCCAAAAGTCTCTTTTAATAGTCAGGCACCTAAATCCGATCCTCTCAGTGTGATAGTAAAAGCGCCTAACTTTATTGGCGCAGTGTTTGCTGCCATGGTCGCTTATGCGGTGATGAATATCCTGATGACAGCAACGCCATTGGCAATGATTGGTTGTGGCTTTGACTTTACCAAAGCAGCGGGCGTCATTGAGTGGCACGTATTGGGGATGTTTGTTCCTGCATTCTTTACTGGTTCACTTATCGAGAAGTTTGGCTCAAGAATGATGATCTTGGCAGGCGGGGTTCTGTTCGTCGTCTGTATCGCGATTAACATTCATGGCGAATCTATCTGGCACTTCAGAGCGGCTCTAGTTGTGCTTGGTGTCGGTTGGAACTTTATGTTTATCGCGGCAACAGGTTTGTTTAGTCAGTCCTACCAATCGCAGAATAAAGCTAAGGCACAAGCGTTTAATGAATTTATTGTCTTTGGCTGTGTGACGATTACCGCCATGCTCTCTGGCTGGCTAGAATCGACAGCAGGGTGGCAGAACCTCAATATCTACGTATTACCATTCGTGTTAGCTGTTATCTTGCTGTTCGCATTCAGTGCTCGTAAATCGCGTATTCAAAAGCAGCCTGTGTAATGGCTCATCGAATGGTGGTTCAGTAAATTTGTTACTGTGATTAAAACCCTAGTATCTCGAACTGCGACCAATAAAAAGCCCTACCAAATCGGTAGGGCCTTTGCTTACGGCTTAAATAATAACGTTTTCTTAAAACTGCTGTCGTGGCTTATATCCTGTGACAACAGTACTTAAGCTTGTGTTGCAAATACGCATGACAGAGCCAGCGATGATTTACAGGTCGACCAAAATTGTCTTAGTGGTAATCCCACCTTGGTCATCGATTATCTTCAGTGTCACCTCGTGCTTTCCGTATGAAGGGAAGATTGACGTGAATGTGCGACCTCGTTTCACCTTTCCGTTTGGAAGTGTCCACTCGGTATCAACAATACGACCATCGCTGTCTGAACTTGTAGACCACATGGTTACCCAGCGGCCCAAGTGAATGTACTTCGCGCTCGCTTCTGGAAGGGCGTTTGGAGATTCAACACTCACTACGGAGCTAAATGAAGCGGTAGCGCCTTTGTCGTCGACAACAGTCAAGTTCACCGTGTATTCGCCCGCTTGCTCGTAAGACCAAGTTGGTGCCACTTCGTTACTTGTTGTGCCGTTCCCAAAGTCCCATAGGTAACGGGCGATCTCACCGTCTTGGTCTGAGCTGAAGTTGTTTGCAGAAACAGTCAGACCAGTCACATTAAGCTCGAAGTTCGCAGTAGGAACGATGTTGTGTTGGCTTACTTTAGATAAGCGAACCACACCGTATTCGTTGTTATCACTCTGATTCACAATATCGACCGCTAAACCAAACTCCGTCAGGATGCGTCCTGAATCTGGTGCTTGAGGCGATGTGTAATCTTGGTCATCCGAGAAGCTAGCATTGCCAACCAAACTGGTATCTTCGAGTACATCATTGTCGCTGTTTACAAGACGCATTGGAGTATGATCTTTGAGTGAGAACGCAGCGTCTCGAACTTGGTAGCGTGTTTGAGCCACTTCACCAGAGTTTGCCCACACCATGGCATTTTGGTCTGCATCAACCACGCCTAACCAACCTTCACCAGGGTGTTTACCTACCCAGTTGTCGGTTAGTGATTCGTCGACGTACCAAATGATCAAGCCTGGGTCGAATGACATCAGTTGTCCCATGCGTTTGATGTTCGCTAGGCCTTCATCAACATTCATGTGGCTGCGCCACTGCAATAGATAGTAGTGCTGCGCTTGATGGAATCCATTACTCAGCTTGTAACCATTAAGGGCGAAGGTGGAGTTGCTTTCACCATCGTCTATTGAGGTCACTTCACCATCGACAACCACAGCAAGGTTATCTAAATAGAAGCCTTCCATTGCTAAGCCGCCATCGGTGATGTACTCAAATGAAAGTTCAACTTCTTGTCCTGCCCATTGTGAAACGTCGAACTCAGCGTTAACCCATCCGCCAGATTCGCCGCCAATAGCAGGAACGAGGCCCGTGTTGTATGGGTCGTCCATTGAGGTAATGTTGCCTGCAATGGCTTGTCCGTTGATTAGCACGCGCGCAAAGTCGTAGTCTTTTTCAATCTCATACCAAGTTTTGAAAGACAGCAGTGCAGAATCACCCGCTGGGATCATCAACTTGCGAGTCATACTGTTTTTCAGATCATCGCCTTTTTGAGAGTGGAATGAATACTCGCCCTCAAAGGGTTTCAGACTTTCAATCTGCTTTTCAGGAAGATCCACTTTGATCATGTTAGGACGACTGTTATCCGTTGTTTGGAACAGCGTATACACTTGTGGATTGTCTCCTAGGTCATCAATCGAGAGCTGATCATCGTTAACCCAACGTCCGCCAATCGATTTCTGTAGGAAGTGTTTTGCCCAAGAGCTGAATGCCGTTGGTTGTGTACCACCAATTTGACCAGCCCAACTGCCCGAAGACATGATTGACCAGTAAGAAACCGGTTCGCCTTTGCCTGTGTATTGCGTGTCGTACTCGTCTGGTAAGCCTAAATCATGGCCATATTCGTGGGCACAAACACCCGCAGCCGCATCAATCGGTTGAATGGTGTAATCGAACGCTGCATATTGGCCACCAAAGCGATCTGGAAGCGAGCTAGAGGTGCCTTCAAGTACATGAATGCGACCAAGGTTGAATCGGTGAGACCAAATCGCATCAGGGCCTAACACGCCACCACCGGCTTCTTCGCCTACCGATGCATGAAACACCATCAGGTGATCAATCACACCATCGGGTTCGCGGAAATTTCCGTCACCGTCGTAATCGTAACGATCTTCGATGTCGTAATCGGCAAGGTTGATACTCGGATCTTGAGCCAGTTGATTCAGCGCTTCACGAACCAGTTCTTGGGCGTTTAGGTCGTTGTCGGTGGTAGGGGAGTTGCCACCATAGAATGACGCAGGCTTAGAGGCGCGATACCAACCTGCCGCTTGACCTGAAACGCTGTAACTGTCGCCTGATTCGCTTTGGTAATATTGGCGCATCGAGATTAGGTTTTCGCCATTTGGCCCTGTGTAGCCAGAATTTGAAAACAACAACTCTTGATAATGTTCAGGGTTGTAGCTCTCGTAGAGCATCTGCGTGTGCTCTTCGGTCAACTTGTTGTCATCCCAGTTCAAATCAGGGAAATCGACCAACAGAGCGAGCACTTTGTCGGTACGTTTAGTGCCGACTTCTAAAGCAAAGACGCTGGCCTTTTTAACGCCAGATCCTTTCTCAATGGCTTTGAGTATTTTCGCTCGTTGTTCAAGTGCTTTTTTACCGAATTGAGCATCGCCTTTGAAACCGGAATTGATCTTATTTTTTAAGTAACGGTCAAGCGCATCGCGCTTTGCCGCATCGGTTGCATCTTGGTCGACTAAGCCTTGTCTAACTAGCATTTCAATGAGTTTGTCTTCATTAACTACGCCTAAATCAATAGGTGTTTTTGCATAACCACTGACGCTAAATAGAGTAAGCATTGCTGAAGCCAACAATGTTTTTCTCATCATTTTCATTATATTTCCTTTTTGTATTTCCATGTCGATATCAGTATCAACTTGCCTTATTCAGATCTGTTGTCCGAGTTTGGCCTAATACACTCTTGTGGTGCCTTATTTAACTGACGTGTGTTTGTTGTATGTTTTTTACTTTCTATCTCTTTTGTATTGGTTGTCTCTTTTTTATTTTTTGAATCAAACGGGGTGCTCTTCACTTTTTTAGCGTTGAGATAGATACGCAAAGCTTCTTGATTTTCCTCATAGGTTAAGCCTGAACAGATAACACCTCGTTTAATCAATGACTTCAGTAATAGTTCGTCGTTCTCAATAGTGGAAGCCTGTGACAGTGAGGAAAAAATTAGAACCATTAAAGCCATTGTTTTGTGTGACATTATTATATCAAGCCATCAGTTTTGATTATGTAACAAAATATATTTATAAAATTTACCAATCAAATGGATAATTATTACAATTAATTATTCGTTCCGGTTTCAACATTTAGAGTTAATATAAAATAAGGAGTGTTATTTATTCTATTGTCAGTTATTTAATGGGTTTTGTTGAATGAATAGTTGATAGTTTGGATGTTTAATAACATTGATTAGGTCGTGGTTATTATTCTGGAGGGCGCTTTATACAAGGCGTTGGGTTCTAACTAATAAGATAATTTTTTATTATCGGTGTTTTAAAATACGCATGTAATAACTGAGTCATTAGTAAATACCCATGCTCAAATTATTTTTACTCAAAATATCAATAATTAGGGTATTGAGAGTAACTTTCAGTGTTTCAATGACGTGAAATTTAACAATAGCAGAGCTGGTCGGGTTGTCACCGCCTGCTTGCTTAAAGCGAGTGAAACGGCTGAGAGAAGAGGGCGTGATTGTCGGTGGTGTGTCCATCATTAATCCAGAACTGACCGGCAGTAAGATGACTTTGGTTGTGTCCGTGGAAATGGAGCGTGATCGAGGGGATATTTACCAAATCTTTCGCCATTCTATTTCAAAGGCAGAAGAGGTCACGCAGTGCTATCAGATATTAGGCAGCTTTGATTTCATGTTGATTGTGACGGTCAAAGATATTCAAGCCTACGAAGACTTTGTGGAGCGAGTACTACGCAAAGATCTGAATATTCGTAAATTCCATACCTCTGTCTCAATGAGAACCGTGAAATTTACCACTGCCGTAAACTTAGATGAGTCGTGACTGTTGGCATGAGAAGATAGTGAAGTTATTAGCTTTGTGAGGTACTTAGCTAATATTTGTATAAATAGCAGGCATTTACACAAAATGTGACGTTCACATTTTGTCATAACTTTAATAATTGTATATATTCCTCGCCTAAAATAATAATTAACCTAAATTAATATAATGACTGTCAGCTCATCTACTCAATCTCGTGAAACGCTTCTCAGCGAAAACGAACAACTTGTCTCTACCACTGATTTAAAAGGCGTGATTACGTACAGTAATGATGCTTTTTGTCGCATAGCGGAATACAGCCAACAAGAATTGCTAGGGCAACACCACAATATCGTAAGGCATAACGATATGCCGAAAGCCGCTTTTGCTGATATGTGGGTTAACCTAAAGCAAGGTAAAGCTTGGCGTGGCATCGTAAAAAACAAAACCAAATCTGGTGGGTTTTACTGGGTCGATGCTTATGTAACTCCAATTTACGACAATGGTAAGGTGAGTGGCTACCAATCTGTTCGTGTTAAGCCAAAGAATGAATGGATACAAGTTGCAGATAAGGCTTACCAAGGCCTCTTGAAGGCTGAAAAGTCGGGTCGCCAATGGTCATTAAAGATCAGTGACAGTGTTCGTTACGCCGTGTTGCTAGGCTCTTTGGCTGCGCCGTTAATTTCAAATCTCATTGAAGTAGGGCAAGTATCACAATGGTTGTTGAGCCTACTTCCTGTTTCAGCATTAGCACTGCTTTTCCGACAAGAGCTGATTGATACTCCACTGCAGTTGAAAAAGCTGCAATCTAAATTCGATAGTGTTAGTCGTCTTGTTTATTCAGGTAATAGTCAGTTCTCTATTGCCGATTTTCACTTAAAACTATTGTCTGCAAGAATCCACACCGTATTAGGTCGCATGACAGACTCTGCCAAGCCGTTACAAGATTTGGCTGACAACCTAAATGCGACGTCATTTGAAGTATCAGAAGCCTTAGATCAACAAACAAAAGACATTCTTCAAGTACGAGAGGCGACTGAAGAGGTTGAAGTCACCGCCAATGAGGTCTCTTCTCGCACAGAAGAAGCGCACCAGATTGTTGATGTGACTTTGCAAACCTGTGCTGGCGCTAAAGAAAGCATTAATCAAACTCATCAAAACTTAGAGAGCCTAGCTTCTCAGGCCGAAAAGGCGACTCAAACGACTTACCAACTGAGCGACCAAGCGCAGAGCGTAAGCAAGATAATGGAAGAGATTGGTGGAATCGCCGAACAAACCAACTTGTTGGCCCTGAACGCTGCGATTGAAGCGGCGAGAGCGGGCGAGCAAGGACGAGGCTTTGCCGTTGTTGCCGACGAAGTCCGTGCATTGTCGGGTCGAACCTCAAAGGCTACGGTTCAGATCAAAGAGAGCATCGATACCATGCTAACGACGATTGAAGGGTGGCAAAAAGATATTCTGGCGAACCGTGAGCAAACGGACGCATGTGGTGATGTTGCGAAGGTGAGTGCAGAGCGCTTGTCGGAAGTCGAAAACCTAATGCAATCCATGAATGAACTCATGCAGTCTGTTGAAAGTTCTGCTCATAAGCAACGTGAGCTGTCGAGTGAAGTCAATCTGCATATGCAGTCTATCGCCTCGACCGCAGAACAAAACTTAGTGGCAACGCATTCTGTGAAAGACCACTCCACAGAGCTAAAAGAACAAGTCAATGAGTTCTACCAACTGGCAAAGCGTTTCGAAGAAAAATAGCCGTTAGATTTAATCCGAATGAGAGAAAAGACAAAAAAAGCCCCGTATTTTCATGCGGGGCTTTCTGTATGCATCAACCCATTGAAGGGCGAGACAATGTATTCAAGATTAAGCTAGAAGCTCTTTCGCTGTGTTTACTACGTTTTCAGTAGTGAAACCGAACATCTTGAATAGCTCACCTGCAGGTGCAGACTCGCCGAACGTTGTCATACCGATGATCTTGCCACCGAAACCAACGTACTTGTACCAGAAGTCAGCGATGCCAGCTTCTACAGCGATACGTGCCGTTACGTCAGATGGAAGTACAGACTCACGGTACTGCGCGTCTTGTTTGTCGAACGCATCAGTAGCAGGCATAGAAACTACGCGTACTTTCTTACCTTCAGCCGTTAGCTCAGCAGCAGCGTTAACCGCTAGCTCAACTTCAGAACCCGTTGCGATAAGGATAAGCTCTGGCTTGCCTTCACAATCTTTCAGGATGTAACCACCCTTAGCGATGTTTGCTACTTGCTCAGCGTCACGATCTTGTTGTGCAAGGTTTTGACGAGAGAAGATAAGTGCAGAAGGACCATCTTTACGCTCGATTGCTAGTTTCCAAGCAACAGCAGACTCAACTTGGTCACATGGGCGCCATGTGCTCATGTTTGGAGTTAGACGTAGAGAAGCGATTTGCTCAACTGGTTGGTGAGTTGGACCATCTTCGCCAAGACCGATAGAGTCATGCGTGTAAACTTGGATGTTCTGAGTTTTCATCAGAGCAGCCATACGCATAGCGTTACGCGCGTATTCCATGAACATTAGGAACGTTGCGCCGTATGGTACGAAACCACCGTGTAGAGCGATACCGTTCATGATAGCCGTCATACCGAATTCACGTACACCGTAATGGATGTAGTTACCAGAGAAGTCGTTCGCTTCAAGAGACTTAGAACCAGACCACATAGTTAGGTTAGAAGGCGCAAGGTCAGCAGAGCCGCCCATGAATTCTGGTAGCATAGCACCGAACGCTTCTAGAGCATTTTGAGATGCTTTACGTGATGCGATGTTTGCTGGGTTAGCTTGAAGATCAGCGATGATTGCCGATGCTTTCTCTTCCCACTCAGCTGGTAGGTCACCGTTTACGCGGCGTTTGAATTCAGCTGCCAGCTCAGGGTATGCTGCTTCATAAGCTGCAAGTTTCTCGTTCCACGCTGCTTCCTTAGCTGCGCCTGCTTCTTTCGCATCCCACTCTGAGTAAACTTCCGACGGAATTTCAAAAGGACCGTGCTCCCAACCTAATTCTTTACGTGTTGCTGCAATTTCTTCAGCGCCTAGTGGAGCACCGTGACAGTCGTGCGTACCTGCTTTGTTTGGAGAACCAAAGCCAATCACTGTTTTAGTACAGATTAGAGTAGGGCGAGGGTCTGCTTTAGCCGCTTCAATCGCTGCGTTGATAGCGTCAGAATCGTGACCATCTACCGCTGGGATTACGTGCCAGCCGTAAGCTTCGAAACGCTTAGGTGTATCGTCAGAGAACCAACCTTCAACTTCGCCATCGATAGAGATACCGTTGTCATCCCAGAAAGCAACCAGCTTACCAAGACCAAGCGTACCTGCTAGAGAACATGCTTCGTGAGAAATACCTTCCATCAGACAGCCATCACCCATGAATGCATAAGTGTAGTGGTCTACGATGTCGTGGCCTTCTTTGTTGAACTGTGCTGCTAGCGCTTTCTCTGCCATTGCCATACCAACAGCGTTAGTGATGCCTTGACCTAGAGGACCAGTCGTTGTTTCGATGCCTGGTGCGTAGCCGTACTCTGGGTGACCTGGAGTCTTAGAATGCAGTTGACGGAAGTTTTTAAGATCTTCAATTGAAAGCTCGTAACCTGCTAGGTGAAGCAGAGAGTAAATCAGCATTGAGCCGTGGCCGTTAGACAGGATAAAACGGTCGCGGTCAGCCCACTCTGGGTTTGCTGGGTTATGGTTTAGGTGAGAGCGCCAAAGTACTTCAGCGATGTCTGCCATACCCATAGGTGCGCCTGGGTGACCAGAGTTTGCTTGTTGTACGCCGTCCATGCTTAGAGCACGAATAGCGTTAGCTAGATGTTTGCGATTCATAAGAACTTCCGAATAAAAATTAAGAAAAACAAAATTGATAAAAGTAGGGGAACTGAACGTTCCCCTATTTGAATTTGGTAAGAGTGATTACAGCTTAGCTGCGATCATGTCTTCTAGTTTGCCTTGGTCAACGGCGAAGTTGCGGATGCCTTCAGCCAGTTTCTCAACAGCCATTGCATCTTGGTTGTGGTCCCATAGGAACTCAGCGTGAGTCATCGCTGCTGGACGCTCTTTATTACCGTTAGAGTCGATAAGCTTCTCTACTACTTCGCCTTCTGCTGCTTCTAGGTCTGCTAGAAGTTGAGGAGCGATAGTTAGACGGTCACAACCAGCAAGTTCAAGGATCTCGCCGATGTTACGGAAGCTTGCGCCCATAACAACAGTTTTGTAGCCGTGGTCTTTGTAGTAGTTGTAGATATCTGAAACAGAGATTACGCCTGGATCTTCTGAAGCTTCGAAATCACGACCTTCTTTCGCTTTGTACCAGTCCATGATGCGACCAACGAAAGGAGAGATTAGGAATACGCCAGCTTCAGCACAAGCACGAGCTTGAGCGAAAGAGAATAGAAGCGTTAGGTTACAGTTGATGCCTTCTTTCTCTAGGATTTCAGCAGCACGGATGCCTTCCCAAGTAGAAGCCAGTTTGATAAGGATGCGGTCGTTAGTGATACCAGCGTCGTTGTACATTTTGATAAGTTGACGAGCTTTAGCAACGCTGCCTTCCATGTCGTAAGAAAGACGAGCATCGACTTCAGTAGAGATACGGCCAGGTACAACTTTTAGGATTTCTTTACCGATGTTCACGTTAAGCATGTCGCAAGTATCTTGAACTTGCTGTGCTTTATCACCGCTTTGCGCTTTTGCGTATTCGATAGAAGCATCGATTAGAGGAGCGTACTCAGCAATTTGAGCAGCTTTAAGAATTAGAGATGGGTTAGTTGTTGCATCTTCAGGAGTGTACTTGCTGATAGCTTCGATATCGCCAGTGTCAGCTACAACAGTTGTTAGTTTACGAAGTTGCTCTAATTTATTGCTCATTTTGATCATCCTATGTATCGCATAACACCTCATTAATGGGAGAGGTGTGGGCATTTGCAAGCTAACTAATGAAGTTCTCAATGGTTGTACCAGTGAGCCAAACTTACATTAATTTAAATTTTTCTCCGAACGAACATTTGCACAGAACATTTGATCGCTCGATGAGTAAATGATGTAGCCATATTTATCCGATCTAGCCCCAAAGTCAACGGTAAATAGTACTGTATGGTGACTTCAGTCAAATATATTTCGCTCTAGTAATCATGGGCTATGCAAGCAAACGTTTAACGAGCAAAGTGAGGTGAATTAATCAACAACAAAACCATGGTTATGACTATGAGCAAATGTACCTTGCTGTTACATATGTTCGGGGTGTAAACTTGTGTATCACTTGCTTAAGCATCGAACATTTGTTCTTCAAGCAGGTAAAATAATTGTTAAATATTGGTTGAGTGGTATATGAGTAAGAATATCCAAGATGTTTCCGAAGAAAACACTGATCTCCTCACTGAAGTAGCGGTTGCTTATTATCAAGATGGTGCCACGCAAGAAGAGATATCTAAAAAGTACTCTATCTCCCGTGCAAAGGTTGGTCGAATGCTCAAGCAAGCCCGAGATGAGGGCATTGTTGAGATCACCGTGAAATATCACCCCGTCTTTAGTGCGAAGATCGAGCAACGTTTGATCGAACGATTTGGTGTAAAGCGTGCGCTTGTGGCACTAGACCAACCAAATGAAGAGAAGCAACGATTACAGGTTGCTGGTTTAGTGTCTAACTACCTTACCAGTACACTGAAAAACGGCATGGTAGTGACAGTAGGACAAGGGCGAAACGTATCGTCTGTTGCTCACCACACTGGCGTAATTACGCCACGAGACTGTAAATTCGTGTGTGGTATCGGCGGTATTCACCCAAGAGGCGGTATGTTTAATGCCGACCATATATGCAGGCAGCTAGCCAAAAAGTACGGTGGATCTTCTGAAACCTTATACGCGCCGGCTTATGCCGAGAATAAAGCGCAAAAAACCGCATTTATGGAAAACAGCACCGTTAAGCAGACACTCGATCTCGCTCGAAAAGCCGATGTTGCATTAGTCGGTATCGGTGATATGAGTGAAAACAGCTATATGGTCGACTTAGGTTGGTTTACCGCAGGTGAGGTCGTTCAATCTCGTTTATTGCAAGGAGTCGTCGGTGACTTTGCGGGTTATGACTTTTTCGATGTTCACGGTAAAACAGCAAACACAGTAATGAGTGACCGTGTGATTGGTTTGGCCTTGGAAGAATTCCGCCCAATTGCAGAAGTCATTGCCATTGCAGCCGAGAACAGTAAACCACTCGCTTTGTTAGGTGCACTAAGAACCGGCGTGGTAGACGTGATCGCAACCAGCGTAAGTAATGCTTTAACGGTACTTAATTTGGACGAACAACTTAGCGTGAATAAACCATACGGCAGTGAATAGTAAGATATTTGTGCTTCGTTGAATTCACTATTTGAGTAATCATGGAAAATCCCCCTAATGAAACCAGTGCAATAAGGGGGATAACTATTAGACATGACTCGAATAGTGAATTTGTTCAGCGGTTGAAAGAATTATCACTCTTTAATGTTAAGCCACACTAAAGGAGATAATTATGAAACTGTCATTTATCACACACGCTATTTCTAGCAACAGTGACCAATCAAGTTCTATCTTTAAATCTATTTCTATCTTTGGGCTTAGCTCAATAGCCACGGCTTGTATGCTCACACCTACAGTACATGCCGATGATAAAGTCGTCGCAGGGTATTTTGCGGATTGGCAATATCTGAATAAAGACAACCCTTATACCGTTGACGACATACCTGCAGACAAGCTCTCACATATTATTTACGCCTTCTTGAGCATGTGTGGTCCTCATAGCGGTGCTGGTGAGCCAGTTCAAAAACAAATTAAGCAGCAATGTGCAGACAAACAACCATATACCGCGATTATTGTGGATAAAGAAGCTGCGTTAGAAGTCGATTTCGGAGACGTGGATGTTGATGTCGCCTATAAAGGTCACTTTGCCCAGTTAGCTCAACTGAAGGCCGACAATCAAAATATCAAAATTTTGCCCTCATTTGGAGGGTGGACAATGTCTGAACCTTTCCATGCGATGGCGAAAGATCCTCAAGCCATTGCGCACTTTTCAAAAACTGCTGTTGAATTGATCCAAAAATACGACTTCTTTGATGGTATTGATCTTGATTGGGAATACCCAGGAGGCGGCGGCTTAACCACTTCGCCTTGGAACCCAGAGACGAAACTAACGGATGAGCAAAAAGCGCTAGAGCGTGAAGCTTTTACTCTTTTAGTAAAAACAATCAGAAGTGATTTGGACGCTCTATCAAAGACGACTCAAAGAGATTACGAGCTTTCAACGGCTGTCGGTGTTGGTGCTAAGGCAGCTCAAATTGACTGGAACGCGGCTAGCCCATATCTGACGAACATGTTTGCGATGACGTATGACTTCCTCGGAGGCTGGGGAACTCAAACAGGTCACACAACAAACTTACATGCCACCGAGCGTAGTTGGTGGGGAATGGGAGCTGATGTCTTCATTAATCAGATGATAGAGCAAGGTATTCCTAGCGAGAAGCTCGTGATCGGGGCGGCTTTTTATGGTCGAGGTTGGCAAGGGACAAAAGACTTTGCTGGAGAGCTGCCTAAAGGTGACCTAGTTTCTGAACAAGGGGCGCAGTTTGGTACCGGTGAAAACGGTTACTTCATGTTTTGGGATCTTATGAATAACTACAGCAGTAAACAAGGTTATGAGTATAAGTATGATGAGCAAGCTCAAGCACCTTATTTGTGGAACCCAGATAAAAAAGTATTCATATCTTTTGAAGATCAGCGTTCTATTAAAGCAAAGGCAGAATGGGCGAAGAAATCAGACCTAGGCGGCATTTTTACTTGGGAATTATCAGGAGATCCTTCCGGGCAGTTGATCGATGTTATGCATAGTGAAATGAATAAAAAGTGAAATGAATAAATAACTGAACAGAAAATACCTAGAAAATAAGGTAGGTGTTTAGCCGCCTACCTTATTTATTTTGCTCGTCTATTTAACTCGCGTTCTTAAACAGAACATTCCGCGTGCTCGGTCACTTTCTTGTTTAGGTGAGTAGCCAGCTCATCATAAGGAATAGGGCGAGAGAAGTAATAGCCTTGCATTAAGTCACATCCACATGCCTTTAGAATTGCGAAGTGTTCGTTTGATTCTACGCCTTCTGCTAATACCACCATGCCGAAGTTCTTACCGATTGCGATGATGTTTTGCACCATGGTGAGTGACTGCTGATCGACAGCAATGTTCTCAATAAAGCTCTTATCGATTTTAAGTTCATCGATAGGCAGTGCTTTCAACATACTTAGTGATGAATAACCTGTCCCGAAATCATCTAAAGAGATCTTTATATTCTTCTCTTTGAGGGCTTCAAAAGTCGGTTTCACCAAAGTCACATCTTCAATGAACAAGCTCTCGGTAATTTCTAGCGTTACACAGCTAGGAGAGAGTTGATACTTTTCTAGTGTCGCGAACAAGTGCTCAGAGAAGGATTGATGAGAAAACTGACGCACTGATATGTTGATCGACAGCCCGATTTTTTGTTCTGTTGTTCGGTGCAAGTGGGCGATCTGCATAATGCTGGACTCAATAATAAAAGTCCCCAGTTTTTGCATTAAACCCGTGTTCTCTGCTATCGGTATAAAGACATCTGGCGGAACAAAACCCAATTCCTCATCAATCCAGCGCACGAGTGCTTCTACACCATGAATACTTTCATTTGCACGAACCAGCGGTTGGAAAACCATGAACAGCGTTTGTTTCTCGATAGCGATGCGTAGCCTTTGTTCTACTTTCATTTTGTAGAGATGAGCATCTTGCATTTCCGTTGTGAAAATACTGTACGAGTTTTGCTGCTGTTTCGCTTTGTACATTGAAATATCGGCAGAACGTAACAGGCTATCCAGATCTTTTCCGTGTTCTGGGAAACGCGCTACGCCGATGCTGCAACCTAACAAAAACTGAGCGCTTTCAACTTCATAAGGTTGAGAAAGCACTTCAATAATGCGCTTGGCGAGTCGTTTAATTTCAGCTTCATTCGACAAGGGCGTCAAGAACAAAAACTCATCACTGGATTCACGTACCAATAGGCTGAGGCGAGATCGGAACCTCATCAAACGCAAAGCGATCTGTTTGAGAACCTTATCTCCAAAGTCATGCCCGTGGGTGTCATTGACGCATTTAAAGTTATCGATATCGATAAACAACAGCGAAAACGGCTCTGACTCATCGTCAATCCATTTACCAATGTTTCTACGCATGTACAAACGGTTTGGCAGAGAGGTTAAAGGGTCATGGTTCGCCTGATAAATGAGTTGGCTACGAGTCCGTTGTTCATTCTTGGCAATCGACTTAACCAAAAAGTAGAAACCAAACTGAAGAAAAATAAAGGCAACGAAAAGAATGCTGAACTCTTGTATGAATATACTATCGACGTGAGTTAGATCCGTACGTCCTACCACCCATAATTTGTAGTTTGGGATGTATTTCGCGCTCATCAAAGAGTGGTACTCTTCATCGTCGACGACAAAAGAATAGGTTTCTTGCCCATTCATCGCTTCTTGTACGCTAATTCCGAAGTAGTCGGTAAAGATACTTGCAATACGCTGTATGACATCTTTGCCGACTGGAGAGGAATAGGCACTCTCAGATTCAATATCACTTGAATAAAACTGGCGATAGCTGTCTTTTCTGATCAGGCTTAGTGTATTGAAACTTCCGGCGTGAGCATTATTTTCAAATACGATCGTTGCGTCTAATCGTAGCCCTGCGGTCATTACTGCATCGGTTTTCTTGCCATCGATTGAAATGGATTTTCTCAGCGGGATGACTAAGCTATTCAACGAATCTTGAAAATAGGTACGGCCAAGCACCATGCTACTGCTTGATAGGGCGTCTAGGAAGGAGCCTCTGGTTGGCGCGTATTGCAGCAAGTTCCTTTGATTCGCAAGTTCGAGATTTGAGCTAATCGAGAGGTAATCACCGTCGGTGTTCAACAAGCCAAACGCTGCTATCGCAGGGTGGGTCTCAAGTAGCTTGTCTAATATTGGCCTAATCTGGATAGATGCAGTACGTGTGAAATCAGACTGTTGAGCCAGTTGATGGCCAACCACTTCTAACAAGGCTTCTTGACTGGTCAGCAGCGAGTTGACGGAGCTAGAAAAAAGCTCAACCTGAATGTGTTGCTGCTCTATGAAGTCGTCTCTGTTTGCTTTCCAGTTTGTTATTCCCAACGCGGCGAAAAGTATCAGGGTCAGTAGTACGACAAACGCGTACAGCGACCAGATATTTTGCTTAAATAGAGCCATGAGATGCCTTTGTTGGTTACTACTTTTAACAGACTGCAAGTGACAAACTATTGGGTTGTCAGCGCGATTCATGCAACGAAAAATACAAACATCAATGATGAAAGTATTAATGGTTAAATAGTGTAACGACTACGAGCAGAGATTCTTGAGTGAAAAATTAGTATTCATAACGTCGATAACGATTAGTTTATGATTAATCACGAATTATGGTTAGCAAGTTGATGTGGGTTACAAATCAAACGGCGTGAATCGAGTCTTGGTCTCAAATGAACATAGCGTTAACTGCGACATAGAGGCTTACTTCATGAGACGTGGAGCCATCATTATCAGTAAGCTCTTTATGCATGCGCAGTATATTCTAATAGTTGCATTAAGCGAAGTTGAATTACTTTTTAGTCACGGCGATAGGGAGTTTGTCGTTAGCACCCCATTCCGTCCATGAACCATCGTAAACACCCATTTCACCGTTATAGCCAGCGAGTTTAGCGGCTAATAATATGATGCAAGCTGTTACGCCAGAGCCACAGCTAAAGAACATAGGTTGAGAAGGCGTTAATTCTAGCGTTGAAAAGATATCAATAAGCTCTTCTTGGGACTTTAACTTGCCGTTTTTGAGTACTTGGGCAAATGGTAGGCAAATAGAATTCGGTATATGGCCACTACGCAAGCCTTCACGTGGTTCAGGAACTTCTGAATCGAAACGAGCTTGAGAACGAGCATCTACAATGTTTGCGCTCTTGTCAGTTGAGTAACCTTCAATCTGCTGAGCACTGACAAAGTAGTTGTCTTGAATATGGCCTTCAAAATTGCCCGCTTTTACTTCGGTGCGATAGTCAGTCTCGGTCGCGTAACCGGCTTCGATCCAAGCTGGCAAACCGCCATCTAAGATGAATACGTCGTTGTGTCCCATTGCCATAAACATCCACCACGCACGAGGAGAAGCGAAGGTTCCGGAGTTATCGTAAACCACAATCGTACTGTCTTGATTGATGCCAATTTCTTTTGCGCGAGTGTTGAAGTGTTTTTCGCTCGGAAACATGTGAGGAAGCAGAGTGTGCTTGTTACAAAAGTCTTTGTCGTAGTCAAAACAAATAGCACCAGGAATCATTTGTCCTTTGATCTTTTCTGACTCGCTTGGAATTTGAAACTCGATGCTGGCGTCGAGGATGATGATATTGTCTTCTGCTAGCAAACGTTGTTGAAGTTGTTGTGGTGAGATGAGTGGCTGATTCATTATTGTTATATCCATTCTTGTTGTTTTAGCGATTCTTACTGTTTTAGCGAATACAGTGGTAGAGCGATTACTGTTGCTTTTGCGAATACAGTTGCTTTACGAATACCGTTGTTGCATCGATGGCTACTGTGCAGCTCGACAGTGGATGAACTGATAACTGCTTTGTCCGGTTATTTGATTGTTTAATGTATCAAGCGCGACCACAGAATCAATAGGGCAGTCTGTGGTAGGAGCAATAGAGAGCCGAAATACGTCATTATCTTTTGTCTGAACCGTCAGATAACGCCTGTGCCCATCTAAGGATTGAGTAAGCGTGTTCGAAATTACTTTGGCTTGAATACGTTGCCCCGTCTCTGATGTTAGCGGGAAATAGGCAAGGGCAACTAACACGCCTACGCCACACATTAAGATAAATAGACCTATTTTTAACTGTTTCATGAGAGTAAGTCTTTGAAGGTTATGTTGAAAATATAAGTGAGGTTGGTGGTAAAGTGAATGCTACTCGCTAAGAAAGCTGAATTAACTGCTCCTCGACGAAAATAAAAAAGTGAGCATTTCTGCTCACTTTCTACTTACAAACAATCCATTTTGACTCTGTTTCGTCAGAGATCTCGCTAACGACAAGTTACCTGCTGTTAAACAATTTACTGCCAGACAATCTGAGAGTCGCCGCTAGAAACCACTTGTTGTAATGGAGGTTGACCATCGTAAAACCAAATCTCTATCAAGAGTGCGTCATGGTTTACTGGTGCTGCAAAGTTGGAGGCGAACACACCGTTATCTAGTGGGCCCGCAATGACCTTGCTGGAGTAATCCGGCTTCAAGGTTGAGTCATCTCTTGTACTAAAGCGGCTATAAACGGTCACAAAAGAACGGTCTGTCGAAATGCTGCTGATGTCGATGTCGAGATCAAATTGTTCAACAGAGCTGTAGTCAAAGCCGTCAGGTACCACTAAATCACTCATCGTATAGCTTTGCGCTGCTACCGCACCTGTCACGGGAGACGGCGATGGTGTTGCTGTTACCGGAGTCGTTGCTGTTACCGGATTCGACGGAGTTGCAGGTGTCGAGGGTGTAGATGGTGATGCCGTAGATGTACTTCCGCCCCCACCGCCGCCGCCTCCACAGCCGGATAATACTAATGGCGCTGCAGCTAAAATAACGGCTAGTGACTTCTTGATGTTCCAAGTGCTTTGTACAGACATACGTTTTTCCTCAAAGAGATTGCGACTTGAATCAACGCAATGATTGTCTCGATATTGTTTAGTGTGAATAGTCATAACGTCTCTCCTTATGGTTCGTAACGTTGGTTGTCTGCAGGTGATTGGTACCATGTTTGGTTCGTTTCACCGCCGGATTCTGCGTATTCTTTAAACCCTGGGTAAGCGGTAACAATATCGACGTACTCTAAAGGCCACTCCCATTCGTCATCCGAAGTCACTATTAGTGCCCAAGGGTGGTTTTCTACTGTTTTGAAGTATTTACCTGTTGATGGATTACTGTCATCGACGCCTAAACCAGCTTCAAAGAGGTTAGTGGTATCAAATGCTTCGGTTGGAGCTTGGTCTGGCAAGTGAACCTCCCAGCTGCGTCCTGGATGTAGAGGTAGGTTTTCACCATGATAATACCCAGGCGTTGCGAAGATGAACGGGTCGTAAGGCATATCGGTCCAGCTGCCAGTACTCACACCGTCACCGGCTAAAGTAATACCAATTTGGAACGAGAACTGCTCATCTTCTTTACATCCATTACTGGTGCGGTAGAAGGTACAGCCAGTGCTGATTTTTTCTGTCAGGTCATTGGCGATAACAAAGATTGCTTCGCTACGTCCATCTTCTAGGTCAAGGTCAGTGAATGCGCCGTTGTGTTTCATGTAAGAGCTGCCACTACTCACCAAGCTCGGGTCGAGGTTAGGAAGTCGAACAGCAAAACCATTTCTGTACGATGCCCCGACAGCAGCTAGGCGGCCGTCGATAGTTGATTTAACGACTTTTCCATCTTTAAGGATTTCAGTAATACGATACATAAGAACAGCATCGTTCATGTCGTAGTCAGCTTTATAAGGCCAGTTATCTTCGTACGCGAGCGTTGCGTAACCAGAAGCACTTGGGAAGTAACGAGCAGTGGCACCATCGTTAAGAACATCGACTTGAATATCGACCACCTCACCAGAGGTAGAACCGCCAAAGTAGCTCAGGTTGGTTTGTTGGCTGAATCTAAATCGAGCCCAGGTAGTACCGGTCAGTGCGTTGATATCAACATTTAGGAACAGATCGTTTTCACCCGTATCTAACAGGTAATCGGTAAATACTTGCTCGTTGGCGCCATCGAAACTGCCATCTTGGTTCCAGTCTATCCAAGCTGAAAGGTAACCGGTTGTTGAAGCTTCAATTACTACTTTTGAATCAAGCCCTGCTTCAAGTGCGGTAACAAAACCGATACCACCGTTTGCCCATTCATCATCCACCCCGACAGTTTCATCTGATTGAGGTGTGACATAACCATCTAAATCCGCATCTGGAGGAGTTGTACCTAACCATGTGATGCCATCGAGTTCATGTCGAGGGCCATTGCTCGCCAGTAACGTTAGGTAGCTGTCTGGAGCATCACCGAAGTCGATGTTTGAGTCTTCATCAACAACAGGTGCATTAGCACAACGAGCACCATCGTTTTGACCAGAAGCTGGGCCATTCGAAACAAATTCAACGGCTGGAACAATACCTGCCGCGATATTGGCAGCGTTGTCTGGAGACAGATTGATACGGTAAATTTTACCGTCTTGATTTCGAGATACGTAATAGTAGCCGTTTACATCAAAATAACCTGCGCCAAACGTCCCTGTTTCTCCGGTATCACCAATATAGGTTTCTGCACCTGTAGTTGGGTTGAAGCTGTACAAGCCACCCGAGTTATTGTCGATACCATATAAAGAGCCATCACTTGGATGGAAAGCAAAATCAGTCAGTTTTACAGTTGCAGGGCTGCCTGCGATTTTGTTGACCGTGACGGTCGCATTCGGATCAGAGTCTAAAGGAGAGAGGTCAACAGTAAATAGTCCCTTACCTGTACGATACAAGTAGTAAACATGGTCATAGACGTCGCCGACATAGAAAGTGTGATCGGTTGGTAAGCCACTGGTATTGATAACTTCAGCTTGGAAATCCTGTCCAAGGCGCACCAAGCGTTTGTTGGTGGTGTCATAGCCATAAATATATCTGTCTTGAAAGTCGAAACCAACACCATTGATATTGGCATTCATACCCGTATCGTCTTCTAACAGAGTGGTTGAACCTGTTACTAGGTTTACACCCCAAACTTCAACGGGTTTCGACTGAAAGAGGTATGCTTGACTAGGGCAGGTATCGAATGGCGCTGCGTTGGCGACTAGAGGGGCACTTAATAGCAAACTTAACGTTGTAATTCTCATATCTACATCCTTGTGATGGAAGGTCTAGATATTCAATCAAGTTACGTGCCAGTTTTAAGTGTTTGATTTAATGGGTTTTTATTATTTATCGAGTTCAGTTTCCAATTTGAGTGTCAATATGAAAGTGTGCCATCCAAATAGCCAAAGGCCTTTATATTTCTATTTGATTAGAGCTAAGGATACAAGAGCTTAGGCGGTAATTACGAGTGATTGTCTAATAGGCTCTGTATGTATTCACTCGTGAATGGAACAATATCTGAGACCACTTTGGATGCTAAAATGCTTTCAGCGTTAGCTTTTATTCTGACATATCGAAAATGCTTGCCATAAACCTTTACTCCTCCAAACGGTAAACTCTTTCCTTTGTTAATCAATTCACAATCTGAGTTTGATTCATAAAGGGAATACCCCAGGGCAAGATCATGAAAAACCCATATGGAATAAGGGGTAGCGTGAAGTGATGTTTCCACTAATTTGTACACTGAAGTCACAACAAATTCAATACATTCAAGAGGCTTTGTTGCGTAATTCGGACAGAAAACCAAATTGCCCGAAAATTGAGTAATTATTAAACAACATACTGAGTTTCAGGCATACCAAGCCCTGTAAGCTTGTTCAGCGCTTTAATCATGGCGTAAGTCTCACCAACTTGAGCGTTGTAGTTCCTCAGGCTTAATTTCCCACCTAACAACTGTTTCACTCGATACATTGCTGTCTCTGATAGCGAGCGCTTATGATAGCCATAACGCTTTTTCCACTTCTTGTTGGAGCCGTATAGCTTCTGACAACCTACTGCTAAATTGCGAGGATGTCCTTCCTCCCAGAAGGCTGCGCCTTCTCGTGGCGGGATAAGCGCAACCGCTCGCTTTATCCGTATGGCATCATGGCAATTCCTTGTGTCATAAGCGCCATCACCTGATATCTCAATGATTTTACGTAAACGCCCCATGAACCCACGGGGCGTTTACAAAAGACTTACTATAGAGCAAGCCTTATCGAGTAGAGATCTTGAGTGTTGGTTGGTATGGAAACTTCCTTCTCCGCCTAACTCTAACCCCCTGGTTGTTGGCATATTTTTAGGTTTGACGTTTAAACGCATCCAAGAGTGGAGTCGTGTCAGGGAGTAGAGGAGAAACCACTTTGGACGCAAGGAGGCTTTCTGCCGTGACTCTAATCCTCACGTAGCGGTAAGATTTACCAAATACTTTTACCCCTCCGTCTTTAAGACGTTCTCCTCGACTCAGTATTTCCACTTCTGCAGACGCGTCATACAGACTGTATACGGAATGCCTATGACAGTTCGTGATTAGATATTTCACTTCCGGGTGTTTTTTTATGATATCGAGTGTGTTCATAAACATAGCTACACGTGGGCTTGGTAGTGATGCATACCCTGATATATTGTAGAAACTTAATGGTAGCCCCTGACTTTTCTCTATTGTAGTGAAGGGACAAGTGTGACTGTTAGCGGGTTCTAACTGTTCATTTGGTGTGTCGGCAGGCACAAAGCTGTATAGGGAGTGCGCCACTAGGTGTCCGGTTTTATCTATTATGGTCGATAGGATTACATTGGGGTTGTTGAGTAATTCCTGACTGACTTCTAACCCCAAATAATGTTCAGTAAAAGACAGAACACGTGACATGATGGGGGATGATGCCTCTGAAGGAGAACGAACCTCTGGGAGCAACTTTTCTTCAATAACGTATGGGTAGTGAATGTCGTTAATGGCGCGCTCAAATTCTAATGTAAGCTTTGTGTCTTCCTTCGTTGTTTGCATCAAGGCAGTGATGTCTCCTCCAAAGGCTCGTATGATCATCAACTGTTTCGCCAGTTTCGGGGCGGTGACACCTCTTTCCCACCGACTGTAAGTAGTGATGTCTAATTTATCAAACGCAATGTCAACCTCAAGCAAGTGGTCAATTGCTTGCTGCTGAGTGAACTTGTGCTTCTTACGCATTTCTTGTAAGTATTGTGCAAATAGTAATGACAAAGGATACCCTCCGAATCAATCGGTTTTCGTGTCTTCGCTGATTCTGCTTTTGTTGAGCAACCGTACGATTTCAGGGCGAGATAAAATCACGGCGCTTTCAATTTTTAATAAACCATGCCTGAATGCTTGGCTGCCAATTTTTACGGCACCGTAAGGGTCAGGCGTATCGTAACCTACTTTTTCGGCCCCAATCTCCACTAAATAATCCAAAAATAAAGGACCGCTTAAATAGTGATAGTAGAGGCGCCATAAAACGAACAAAGTTGGCATGCACGATATCAAAGGCAGATTCACTGGTGGCGAAACGGCTGAGGCTGCATATCGCGAGTGGAGCATTTTTAGAATAGGGTTTGAGTTTGTCAAAAGGCAGCGTGCTATATGGGGTGATGAAGGTGGCGTCTAACTCTGTGCTATCAAAGAAAACCGCGAGATTGTGGCCAACAATTTCCAAGCTCTGTTTATCAATATATACGTTTAAAAGCAGCTTTCTTGTTTTGTATAGATAATGGAGGTCTAGTGCTTCTAAACCAGGGTAACCGGACTGAGAAGTGTGTAAAAAATGTTGGATACTCTCAAAGAACGTTTTATCTGCATCTGGGTCTATCGTTTTTTCAATGATGATGGGCGCTGATATGTTGCCTACGCGTGAGTAAGAGGCGGAATAGATGGCGGCCTTGGTGGAATAAAATCGCTCATACACCATTCTGCTCATGATGTCCTCTTCGTCCTCCCACTCAAGTGATGTCAAGTAAGGCATCAAATCATTGGTTAAGGTGCGGAGTATTTTGATTGCTCTCACTGGGTGTGGCGTTGTGGTGCCCCGTTCCCAACGGCTTACTGAAACCGAGTCGATGCTTACGAACTCGGGGCTGGCTAAGTTCAGGTATGCGCTGAGTCCTTTCTGGGTGAGACCTTTTTCGAGCCTTAACTTTTTCAAGTATTCTCCAAACAAATTACGCCCCCTTTATTTATTGTATTAACAATAATAATAGACGCTATTGTTCGAGTTGTAGTTTCTGTTGAGGAGTCAGTGTAATTTTCATGGTTCGTAGCATGATCCTGATTCTATTGAAAATCAAGCATCTTCAATGATCACTGGTATATTCATTCCCTTATGATCACGGCTAGAGCATTTTAATTCCAGTCTTTAAAAGGGCTGAGCGATATTCGTCATCAATAGCCGCTATCTTCTTCTTTCTTACCATGCTGATGTTTTTACTTTTATCTTGTTTGAAAAGACTTAGTGCGATTTTTCTCAATACATTGAAAGCTAAGGCTCCGGTGCCCCTACGGATACGCGATTCATCTTCTCTAAACGTTACATCTAACATCCAATGCATACTTTCTACTTGCCAGTGGCTTCTTATTGCATCCAATGCTTGCTGCGCGTTGAGGGGTAATGAACTGATATACCATCGAGTTTCCTCCGATTTTTTACCACTCAATTTTTCTTCAACCATAGCGGTCACTTTGATTACACTCTGTAAACCATCCCAGCGATAACCTTTTCCTAACCAGTTTCTATCAACGATTAACTGCTCACACTGACGAGTTTCAATGCGTCCATGACCTACACTAACTTCACTGTACTCATCATACGTCTCAGAAGTGGTGCCTTCTCGCATTGATTTATGCCACCAAGCTTCAAGCTCAGCTTTCATTCCTGAGTGATTGCCCTTTAAGGCTAATACGTAATCCGCTTTACCTTTCACTATCTGTTTAGCGATGTCTTTTTGACATCCCATTGCGTCCAGCGTGATGATACAGTTCTCAATATCAAGTAATGTGAGTAATCTTGGGATAGCGGTTACCTCGTTGCTCTTCTCGTCAACCACAACTTGCCCAAGAACGAGCTGATGTTGACGACTCCATGCGCTGACCGCATGGAGTGGATTTCGCCTCTCACGCGTATCAAAAGAACGTCTAGCAGTTTTACCATCGATGGCAATGACATCACTCCCTGTAGACTCAATAAGACAACTCATCCAGCTTTGAAACGCTCTCTCAATTTCTTCTGGCTTAAGACGGCATATAACGCGAGCGATGGTGTCATGCCGTGGAATACCGTATTCGAAAGGGCGATAACGTCGGAGCCAATCTAAGCGATGAGAACCAAAATCCTCAATTTGCTCCCAGCCTTCCGCTCCTGATAGGACGGCACTAACGGCTAAAAAGATAATATCGAGAAGTTCATGTCGCTTACATCGATCAATACGTGGGTCTTCAATTGCTTCAAAATGTTGGAGAAAAGAGTCAGGCATACTTAAAACATTACAATAGAGAATTACTAGCTGCTCTGATCTCCCGTTTATTCAAAAGTTCCCATTTATAAGGCGTTGTTAATGATATGGACACTTCCACCCACCGTCTAAACTTATAGTCGGTAACATAAATGAGGAAGAGACCATGACCATTGCAACTTTAGGTATCGACTTAGCTAAATCTTCTTTTGCTCTTCACGGAGTAGATTCATCAGGCAAAGTTCTTTTGAAGAAAAATATCAGCAGAAAGAAGTTGTCCGAAACGTTGACCAATATGCCTCCTTGTCTTGTTGGTATGGAAGCTTGCTCCAGTGCTCATTATTGGGCAAGAGTATTCAAGCAATTTGGTCATGACGTTAAACTTATGCCTCCGCAGTTTGTTAAGCCCTATGTGAAATCAAATAAGAACGATACCGCTGATGCTGAAGCAATCTGTGAAGCGGTAACTCGCCCTAACATGCGTTTCGTACCTATAAAATCGATTGAACAGCAATCAATCCTTTCTGTTCACAAAGCTAGAGAAAGGTTAGTTTCAATGAAAACTGGCCAAACTAATCAATTACGTGGGTTGCTGGCTGAGTTTGGTCTTGTCTTTCCTAAAGGAAGTGCATCACTTAACAAGCAGCTCCCTCTGGTTTTAGAGGATGCTGAAAATAATTTGACGCCACCGATTCGCTGCGTGGTTACTCATTTAAAAGAACTAATTGATGAGCTTTCTTCACGAATTAGTGCGTTAACAAAAGAAATTGAACAATGGCACAGTACGAATGTTGATTCTAAAAGAATCGCAGAGATCCCTGGAATTGGCCCTATAACTGCCACCGCACTTGTTGCAAGTATAGGTGACCCCGCATCTTTTAATAATGGACGGCAGGTATCTGCATGGATTGGACTTGTACCTAAGCAGTTTTCAACGGGTGGCAAACAAGTATTGCTTGGTATAAGCAAGCGGGGGGATGGCTATTTACGAAGACTACTAGTGCATGGTGCAAGAGCTGTTCTTGGGCACTTAAAGCAACAACCAACCACTTATACTCACCGCTGGTTGAATGACTTACTGAAACGAAAACACAAGAATGTTGCAATAGTCGCACTAGCTAATCGGAATGCTCGAATTGCATGGGCTTTATTGGCTAATCAGCAACACTATAATCCTGAATTACTATCTATCTAAAATTGCGCATGAAGTGGAAATGAGAAAACAGGTAATACCAATCCGGAAA
>NZ_JBFRLG010000041.1:0-33063 GCF_041469785.1 Vibrio sp. 10N.286.48.F5
CATCATCACCAATGGTCACGTTAAGTTGAGACACCAACGAGTCATCGCCATCGCTATCGACCGCGTAAACCGGTAAGTCGAAACTCAAATTATTATTTGCGAGGCCATCTACATGGTCTAGTGCTTCAAGTAAGGTGAAGGTGTATTGACCTAAATTGGTATCCGAGAAACTAATCGTGAACACATTGGTTTCAACATTCGAACCATCAGTAACATAACCGATGTAGCCGCCCGGTGTGGTTGGGTCAGCTTTCAGCTCGACAGCTAATCCGTTTGATGTGAGAGTGCCGCCAAAATTGAACTCAGTCGGTTCAATACGGAAGCTGGTCACATCATCACTTTGAGTGGTGTAAGTAATAGTTTGAGTTGAGCTAACCGCGCTACCGCTTGGTGCAGAGCCATCACTCAGATTGGTTTCCGACAAGTTCACAGTTGGCACATTATCAATGGTCGGAATATCACCATCGGTAATGGTCAGCGTGACGGTTGAGGTAAGCACATCGTTATCGGAGTCACTAGATGTCACCACGATTGATTTCACAATGTCTTCGTTCAGCGTGTGGTCGAGATTGCGGTTGGGCTCAAAGCGCACTTCGCCTTGAAGCGTGATGAATAGTTCGCCTTCAGTAAAACTGAATTGCTGTTCACCATTGTCATTCTGATCAAGGGTTCGTAGTTGACCGTCATAAGTAAACTGAGTGATCGTCGCGCCATCAGCACTCTGATTTGGCATCACATCAATGGTGTTAGTTGTTACCGTACCATCTGCAAGATTGGGCTCGACGATATCTAACGCAATATCTTGCATGATTTGAACATCATCACCGATAGTGACATTTAACGGAGACATCAGTGAATCATCGCCGTCACTGTCTACCGCATAAACAGGCAGATAAAAGCTGAGCTCGTTGTTACCACGGGCATCTTGATGGTCCAACGCTTCAATGAGTGTGAACGTGTATTCACCTAATATGGTGCTAGAAAAACTCAGCGTAAATACCGTGGTTTCGACATTCGTCGCACTAGTAGTAAAACCAATGTAGTCACCCGACCCTGTCGGCTCTTCACGTAACTCAACGGCTAAACCGTTCGATTTAAGATCATCGTTAGTATTGAATTCCGTTGGTTCAATTCGGAAACGAACCACATCATCACTTTGGTTGGTAAATGTGATGGTTTGAGTGGAGCTCACCGCGCTGCCACTAGGAGCGGAGCCATCAGTCAGATTTGTTTCAGAAAGGGTTACGCTTGGAATAACGTCAATCGTAGGGTTATCACCATCAGTAATCGTCAGCGTTACGGTAGAAGTCAGAGAATCGTTATCGAAGTCACTTGAAGTCACCACAATCGACTTCACGATATCTTCGCTCGCAGAGTGGTCTAGGTTACGGTTTGGCTCGAAACGCATTTCACCTTCAAGGGTGATGAACAAGCGACCTTCTGTGAAGCTGAACTGCTGTTCTCCTGAAATACTTTGATCCAGTGTATTTACGACACCGTCATAATTGAACTGAGTGATCGTCGCGCCATCAGCACTTTGATTTGGCATTACATCAATGGTGTTGGTTGTGATTGTACCGTCAGCCAGATTTGGCTCGATGATATCTAACGTACCGTCTTGCATGATTTGAACATCATCACCGATGGTCACATTAAGCTGAGACACCAATGAGTCATCGCCATCGCTGTCTACCGCATAAACAGGAAGCTCAAAGCTTAAATCGTTTTTATCTAGGCCATCCACATGGTCTAGCGCTTCAAGTAAGGTAAAGGTGTATTCACCTAACGTAGTAGCAGAGAAACTAATGGTGAATACTGGGATTTCAGAGCCAGAAGCGTTGGTAATAAAACCGATGTAAGTGCCCTGAATAGCAGAGTCTTCTTTTATCTCAACCGCAAACCCATTCGATTTCAGTGTCCCATCGACATTGAATTCAGTTGGTTCAATACGAAATTTAGCTACATCATCACTACCAGCAGTAAAGGTAATCGTCTCGGTAGCGCTGACCGCACTTCCACTTGGAGAGGAACCATCAGCAAGGTTGGCTTCTGAGAGAGTAACTGGCGGGATCAAATCAATGATTGGATCTTGACCGTCAGTGATACTTAGCTCAAGCGATGAAGTGTCAGTGTCTCCATCACCATCTTCAGCTAAAAACGAGAACTGTTTGACGAGAGTTTCACTGCTTGAGTGGTCGATATCACGAGCGACTTCAAAACTAAAATCGCCATTTAGTGAGATGGTTACAACACCCTCAGTAAAACTGAATGTTTGAACAGCATCTGGCAGCAAGCTCTGATCTAGTGAGTAATCAACACCATCATAGTTAAACGATTGAATTGTCGAGCCATCAGCGCCTTCGAAGTTGAATAGGTTATACGAAACAACGGTATCGCCGGCTAAAGTTGGTTCCGTGACTGACTCAACTTTATCAACTAGCTCAACAACATCATCTGTGACATTAACGAGAATCTCTGCGGCTTCTGGTGTACTCGAACCGCCAGATAGTGCAGAACGGTCGCCATCTGCATCAACGGCATAAATTGGCAATGCAAAAGTTAGCAGCGCATCTTCAGCGCCTTGATGAGAAAGTTCTTCATAAAGATTAAACTCATAGTTGCCCAATGAAGGGCTATCAATTTTAACATCAAAGACCGTAATTCTCGTTCCATTGACCTCAACGTAACCTTCATAAGTTCTTACACCACCGATCTCACCAATCAGCTCAAGTAGCACAGCCTCACCATTTGAAACCAAGGTGCCACCCGTATTAAATTCCGTCGGCTCCAGTTCATAATGGTCGATGATGTCACTTTCAAAAATATCCGCGGTAATACTGCCGCTGCCAGACACTGCCGCCGTGCCCTCTTGTGAGCCGCCAACAATGCCCGCTTCATCAACGTCAATACTGTCAACATTAATGATAACCGGGCTATCGCCATCAGTAATGACAATGTTGATCGTATTGGTTACAACATCTTGGTCGAAATCGGTAATCGTGATCGGTAAATCGAACGTCAGTGAATCGGTGCCCACTTGTTCTATCGGATTAGACTGCTCGAATTTATAGGTGCCGTCGGTATCAAGGGAGATAGAGAGAACAACCTCACCTCGACCTTGGATGGACAGAGTAATCGTTGTTCCATCATCAGAAAGTCTCGCAAGCGTGTTTTGATTATCACTGAGCAACCCATCAAACTGGTCCAGTGCACCAGCATCAAATACAGCTGATTGAAGATTATCACTACCAATATTGGAGAACGTTCCTTCAATTGCTGCACTGCTAGTTTCTACGTTACTGATATTCACACTTTCAGCAGACGGATCGCCCCCATCAACCACGGCAACTTGCGCATTAATTGGTGTTGCTAATGGGTTTCCGGCGGTGTCTTCACCTTGAATATCAAAAGTGATGTTAATTTGATCGCCTGTATAGGAAACCTGACCGCCACCAACAGACGTTACGTGATCAATTGGTTGAGAAATCGTTGTGGTCAATGAAAGCTCAGCGTTATTTCCAACACTAACAACATCGATGTCGATGCGTAATACTTCATCGGTGCCTTGAACACCAATGATAGAGTTCGTCGCCGCATCATAAGTAAACGTAACGGGTTGACCACTTGAAGTAATATCACTGTTTAGCTCTGTGAGTAGCGAAGCGAGAGACAGTGCTTCTGGAACAAAAGAATCAGGGGAGAGCGCTAAACTACCAGCAATAATCGTTTCGGTAGTTGTAATAGATTGGGGGTAGGTATTGCCAGAAATGGAGCCTTCGGTGAGCACTTCACTGATTGATTGACCTCCCGATGAACGGGTTATTGTTCTGAACTCTTCTCGGTCTTCATCAACCGTTTGTTCTGCTAGACCTGCGGTCTCAAAAAATGTCGACGGATGAGTTTCGGTGTAGTTGTAGTCAATCGTCACAAAGCCAGCGTTTGCAGAACCTAATCCGCCCCCCGCAGCCGTTGCTTCTAAGATTTGGGTCGGATCGGCACCACCTAAAATGGCTTCTTGGATAGCAGCAAATTCATCATCATCAAAATCTCCTGCATCGGCTTGCTGTAAGTCAAAATTAACTTCTCCAGCGATAGGAGCATCAGCCCACACTATGTCTTGATCAACACAGCCAACACAATTACTTGCCACCTCAGTGACACCGTTTGGGTTACCTAATAACAGCTCTGCTTGGTTTGCAGTGATAACAATCTCGTTTTCACGAATAATATCGCCAACTGAAATTTTTCGTGCGCTTCCATCAGACTTAACCGCAATGACTTCTCCACTCACTGCCTCTACAACTGCAGCTTGGCGCGAAACTTCAATACCCATATATCCCCCGAGGTCACAAAATGCTGTATTGCCCAACATCGTGAAAATGATAGTAATAACGGTTTCAGGCTTAAATTATATTCAGAACTTATTCTCTGCATTAACAATCAATTACGTAGACTGATGTATGTGATGAGTCAGTTCCGTTTCGCCTGTTTTTTTTATAGTTTACTTAACTTTAAGCCTAGTCTTCCTTATCCGAAATGTCATGTCTGTGCGAAGTGACTTCTTTTCACAAATCTAGGCATTCACTTTAGTTTGTTCATGGACTAAGCAAGAGTTTATAGGGTGTTGATTAATATGCAATAAAGCGCATACCTTAATTACACCTCAAATTTTTATAAATATATACAGTAATAAAGTTGATAAATCATTAGGATTTATGGGCGATTGATAGGGTCGATATGTACCTAAACCCCAAAGAAGAACTAAATCCCATATTTGAGACAAGGTGCAGCATAAAGCTGATGAGAAACTGTTCAAACACCGTATATGGCGTCAATTACATATACAACAGTTAGAGTATTGAATGGGTATACAGGGACAATGAGTAGAAGTTGCAAATGGATATTTCGAGGTATCCAAAAAAAGCCCACTAAGTTGAACCTTAGTGGGCTTTAAAATCAGTATATAGCGTTATGCTGTTAGCAATGACACACAACTATTTAGCAAGGCGATTTGCAGTCCAGACGTAAAGCAGCTCGAGAGCAATCGTCGCACCAGCCAATGCCGTAATTTCGCTTTGGTCATAGGCAGGAGACACTTCTACAACGTCCATACCAACCATGTTGATACCCTGTAAGCCACGGATGATTTTGAGCACTTTATCTGAGTTCAAACCACCACATACTGGTGTGCCGGTACCCGGAGCAAAAGCAGGATCCAGACAATCGATATCAAACGTTAAGTACACTGGCTTATTACCAACAATACCTTTCACTTGAGCAATGATATCGTCCACGCTCATGTCGTTCGCTTGCATCGCGTTAATAACGTTAAAGCCGTGCCCTTCCTGCTTGTACTCTGTACGAATACCAATTTGCACTGAATGTTCAGGCGAAATTAAACCTTCATTTGGCGCATGGTAGAACATAGTACCGTGATCGTAACGACTACCCTGACTGTAAGTGTCAGTGTGCGCGTCGAAGTGAATCAGAGCCATCTCACCGTACTTCTTGCCATATGCTCTTAACAAAGGCAGTGTAATGAAGTGATCGCCACCTAAACCTAACAGAGTTTTACCACTGTTTAGAATCGCATCAGCAGCTGCTTCTAAACGTTGAGTTAGGTCTTCTGCATCACCGCAATCAAACACAAGGTCGCCAGCATCAATGACCGAGGTGTGTTCAAATACATTGAAGTCCCAAGGGAATTTTTTACCTTCCCACGCCAAGTTTACTGACGCACGACGAATCGCATCAGGTCCCATACGAGCACCCGGACGACCAGACGTCGCCATATCTAACGGCGCGCCCAACACAACCACATCAGCATCGTTGTCGATTGGGTTTTGCACCAATGGACGACGCATAAACGTCATCGCATTGGAGTACAACGAGTAATCTGGTTTCGTAAATAGATCGTTCATTAAAAATCCTCAAGATAGGTGTAACCCATCAAGCCTTGCTCTAACTCTTCAAGTACGCTTTGCTGCTCTTGCGCTGGTACTTTCGCCGTTACCAATTCTTTGTAGTTCTGACGAATTAGGTCCATATCGATATGAACATAACGCATCATGTCTTCAACCGTGTCGCCTTCGTTGATGTAGTCAATGTTCGCTTCTCCGCTCTCATCAACGTTCACCACCACACTGTGCGTATCACCAAATAGGTTATGCATATCACCCAAGATCTCTTGGTATGCGCCTACTAAGAAGAAGCCCATCAGGTAAGGTTCGTCTGGATTCCATGCTGGAACTGGCAACGTTGTTTCAATGCCCTGGCCGTCAACATACTGATCGATCGTACCGTCAGAATCACATGTGATATCCAGTACTACCGCGCGTCGCTCGTCCGCATTGTCCAAACCACTTAGAGGCAATACAGGGAACACCTGATCGATACCCCAAGCATCTGGCAACGATTGGAACAAAGAGAAGTTCACGAAAAACTTATCAGCCAAACGCTCACTCAACTCATCCAAGATTGGACGGTGGTAGCGGTTCTTAGTACTCATACGAGAGCTAAGTTCATAGTTAATACGCAAAGACATCTGTTCTGCCCAAGCACGGTGCTGAAGGTTCAGCATGCCTGTCGCAAATTGGTTGTGTGCTTCTGCGATATCACTTTGCGTGTCGTTGTAGATCTCAATCAGCGCGCGGTCATCATTACCTGCATCTAACTCCAAGAAGTTCTTCCACATGTTGTTTAGCAACAGTGGTGCGTCTGCTTCTGGCGCAGCCATATCTTCCGGTGAGTAGCTTTCAGTACCAATCACGTTGGTGATCAACACAGCATGGTGCGCAGTCAGTGAGCGACCAGACTCCGAAATAATCACAGGTTGTGGCTGATTGTAGAGTTTACAAATATCCCCTACTGTCATCACGATGTTACGAGCGTACTCAAGCAAGCCGTAATTCATTGAGTTTGAAGATTGGCTACGCGTGCCGTCGTAATCGACTGCCAAGCCACCACCAACATCTAAGAACTTCAGTTGAGCGCCAATATCACGCAGTTCACAGTAGAAACGAGCCGCTTCACTCACGCCATTTCGCACGTCACGAATGTTTGCCATTTGTGAACCTAGGTGGAAGTGCACGAGTTCAAGTACATCCAGCTGGTCTTCGGCTTTCAAGCGTTCGATAACAGTAAGCACTTGTGATGCAGACAAACCGAATTTCGACTTCTCACCACCACTTGCTTGCCATTTACCTGCGCCTTGAGAAGCAAGACGGATACGTAAACCCAAACGAGGTTTTACGCCAAGTGCTTTCGCTTCAGAAAGAACAAGATCAAGCTCAGACAGCTTCTCTAGAACGATAAAAACCTTGTGCCCTAGTTTCTCGCCAATCAGTGCAAGGCGGATGTATTCTCTGTCTTTGTAACCGTTACACACGATCACTGAGCTCGCTTTTTGAGCCAGTGCCAATACCGCTAATAGTTCAGGCTTGCTACCTGCTTCTAGGCCCAATTGCTTCTGCTCTAATTGAGCTTGGCTCGCTAAGATCTCGTCAACCACTTCTTTCTGTTGGTTAACTTTAATCGGGTAAACAAGCAGGTAACGGTTGTCATACTGATATTCGTCGATCGCTTGGTTAAATGCGTTACAGATATTGTGCACACGTTGGTGCACTATTTGAGGAAAACGCACAAGAGCAGGCAAACCAATATTTCTCTGCTCTAACTGTTTTACGATCTGACTAAGAGGAACTTGATGATCGGTTTCGCTCGGTGATACATACACCTCACCGTTATCATCAATTCCATAAAAACCTTGGCTCCAGTGCTTTACATTATACTCAGCACGGATGCGTTCCAAATTAACCGAATTTTCCAATTCTAGAGACCTCACACTATAGGGCCATCGACAGAAGATACCTCATTGGAATAGCGAGGTATAACCCAACAAAAAACGTTCAAAAACGATTTGTTGGCTGCATTAACCGATATTATTAAGAGTGAGTCCAACCATTGATATTTGTGGTTACGATTACGTTTTTTTATCGTCGATCCGACTTAAAGTGACAGGTAAGGTATTACAAGGTTTTAGGCCAAAAAACAGGCTGAAGCGCATTAGATTTAAAGCACTTTCTAACAAAAAATCAGGTGAATAAAATACCAAAGACACATAAAATTCTTGGCTAATCTGGTCAAGTTAAGTCAGGGTTGTGACAAATATGCGCACTTCCCAATCTGAACTCTCGCTATCACAAACACAACTTGTATCCCGTGATTCGATACCTATAAACACTTCGTTCTTCCAACTAAAACTCGCTCACTTCAATGTTGTAACCGCTCAATTATTGAACTTTTCTCGTGCATATCTTGTATTCGATTCGATCTTCTTGTAAATTCAACTGACCGACCAATCGGTCAGCTTTCGAATTTAGGGGATACTATGAGCCATAATCTAGACCTTGAACCAAACACGTCGAGCATCAACGACATGGATCAAATGTTCGACCGACAAAAAGATCACTACCGCAGTAATGTTAATCCAACGCTTGAGCAGAGAAGAAAAAACCTCTCAGTACTAAAAGCGTTGTTAATGCGCTATCAAGAGCTGTTGATTGAGGCAGTATCTGAAGATTATGGCCATCGAGCAAAACACGACAGCTTGATTGCTGATATCACCCCTTCTCTTCACCAGATCAATTACAGCCTGAAGAACCTTAAGAAATGGTTGAAGCCATCACGCCGCAAAGCAGGCTTAATGCTGACACCCGCGAAGATCACCGTTCATTATCAGCCAGTGGGTGTTGTCGGTATCATTGTTCCTTGGAACTTCCCGGTGATGCTCTCTTTAGGGCCCCTCATCACTGCGTTGGCGGCAGGTAATACTGCAATGCTCAAGATGTCTGAGTTCACTCCAGCGACCAACCGAGTTTTAAAAGCCATGCTGGCTGAGGGTTTTAACGAAGATCAGGTTGCGATTATAGAGGGTGAAGCTGACGTTTCCGCGAAATTTAGCCAACTCCCGTTTGATAATATTCTATTCACAGGGTCGACCTCTGTGGGTAAGCACGTAATGAGAGCAGCAGCCAACAACTTAACGCCAGTAACTTTGGAATTGGGTGGCAAGTCTCCAACGATTATTGCCCCTGACTTTGATGTGGCTGACGCCGTTGAACGCATCCTGTTTGCAAAAAGCTTAAACGCTGGCCAGATTTGCGTGGCACCCGATTACATCTTATTGCCACGAGAAAAAGTCGACGCGTTCATCACGGCTTATAAGCAGTACTTCAAAAAACTTTATAAAGCCGGTATTGAAAGCAAAGACTTAACCTCAGTGATCGATATGCGCCAATACAATCGTTTGAAAGGTGTGATTGCAGATGCTCAGTCTAAAGGTGCGGTTATTCACACTGTCACCGAACAAGCACAAGATGATGTAAACCACAGAATGACGCCACACCTTCTAACCGAAGTGAACGACGATATGGTTGCGATGCAAGAAGAGTTGTTTGGCCCTATTCTGCCTATCGTGCCTTATGACTCTATTGAAGAAGCGATCAGCTACATCACAGCAAGAGAACGTCCACTTGCTCTGTATCTGATGAGTCATGATAAACAGACCCAAGACCAGCTCTTATCGAATACGCATTCTGGCGGTGTTTGTATCAACGACTCGCTAGTGCATGTGGCAGCAGAAGATGCGCCGTTCGGTGGCATTGGCCCTTCAGGCATGGGACACTATCACGGTATTGAAGGCTTCAAGACCTTTAGCCATGCCAAAACCGTTCTAAGTAGAGGAAAAATTAACTTCACTAAGTTAATGCACCCTCCTTACAACAACCCAATTAAAAAGATTCTGTTCAAAGTACTAAATAGATGATTACGAAAAGGCAAAAAATCCTAGATGCTGCGCTCCTGCTCTTTTCTCAGCAAGGGCTCGAGGGCACATCTACAGGACAAATAGCGAAAACAGCAGGCGTAGCAAAGGCGACACTGTTTCACCACTTCGAGAACAAATCTCTACTGATTGATGAACTGTTTCGTGAACTGAAAATAGAGCTATTTTCTACCCTTGACCAGCACACAGAAATCGCTGAACAAGATCGCTACCAAGCCTTTAAGTTCATGTGGATCACAGGGCTTGAATGGGCGCTAGAAAATCCAGTTGCGATGAAGTTTTTCACCAATGTTCATTTCGACCCAACGACTCAAACTCGAGAAGTCATCGTCTCAAAGATGTTCGCATCGTTAGACGAGATCATTTTGAAAGGACAAGAAACTGGTGAACTGATGGTATTAGACATCAATCTTGTTAGGCACTTCATCCACAGCCACTTTTTGATTTGTGCAAACTGGTTAATTGAACAGAATGAGTTGCCACCAGAGCAGTCAGCCAAGTACATCAACGATAGCTTTGATATGTGTTGGCGCGCCGTTGGTGGGCAAACCAAGTAGCTTTAGCTTTAAGCCCAAGGCTCTAAGCTCTAAGCTCTAAGCTCTAAACCCAAAGATATAAGTTCTAGACTCAACTTATTTCCAATAATGATCACTAAAGCGCCACACAGGCGCTTTAATCATTTGAACACAATTTAATCACCTCAGTATATTGACTCAGAGTACGTTCTTTCAGTACCATCCCACCATCATTTCAAAAGAGAATAACGCCATAATGAAGTACTAACATCCTGACATCCGATTTATTTTTATAAAAATCATTTGGACACTCGGGGTTAGTGGGCGTTACTTCGTCATCTATTTTCGCGACAAATCAAGCTCTTAAAGATCCGTTTTTTGACAACCTACATCTTTAAGATCAGCACCTTAAAGACAGAAATCAGATCAGCACTCTATTTCCTATCTTTGATTGGTACGCTACCTAAGTAACGTCTTTGGCGATCTATACATAGAATTCTGTGTAGGGTTCTATATAGAAAAAGCGCCTCACCCCTTTTACTCGTTTACACGTAAAGGGAGGTATTTCTATGCCGACTATATTAGCCAATAATCTCTCATTCCAACTCGATACTGGTGAGTGGTTATTCAAAAACATCACCTTTAATTTGAGCACTCGCCTCACAGGCCTAGTCGGAAGAAATGGGGCTGGAAAGTCATTGTTACTTTCATTGCTCGTTGGACAAAAACAGCCCACAACGGGCAGTGTTTCGCGCCAAGGTTCAATCGGCTTTTACTCTCAGTTACCATCAACGCTACTGGATACCAACATCACCATCGCTGACTTCTTAGGACTCACCGAAAAGTTAGAAGCGTTAAGCGCAATAGAACAAGGTAGCTGTGAACTGCAGCACTTCAATATCGTTGGCGATGATTGGGATTTAGAGGCGCGTACCCAGCAGTTGCTAGGTACATTAAAGATCACTCGTGATTTGAACACACTTTGTTGCTCTTTGAGTGGTGGGCAACTCGCCCTGTTACAGCTTCATCAGCTATTCGTATCAAATAACGACATACTGATCCTCGATGAGCCTTCGAACCATTTGGATAACGACGGACGCAATTGGCTACTAGAACAATGCCAGGTGTTTGAAGGTAAGGTACTTGTCGTCAGCCATGATCGAAGCTTATTGAGACAAATGGAAGGTATCTACCATCTCAACAGTTTGGGGTTACGTTTCTATAAAGGAAACTACGATGACTACTTCAAACAAATGTCGAATCAGGCCGATGCACTAGATAAACAGATTGCTCATCATCAATCAGAAAAGAGACGACTTGAACGCCAAGCTCAAGCCAACAAAGAAAAAGCACAACAGCGAGAGGCGCAAGGAAACCGACTGCGAGAATCCGGCAGTCAGCCAAAGATCTTAATGGATGCGATGAAAGACAAAGCCGGACGAACACAAGCAGCATCAGCCACTAGCCAAAATAACTTAAAGGAGCAAAATCAAGATAAGCTTCAATCTCTTAAAGAACAAAAGGAACAACTAAAACCACAGGCCTTGTATCTACAACAGAGTAATAACAGTAAAAAGAACTCGCTATTAACCGTTGAAGATTGCCATCTGAGTTTTGGTTCTGACGCTCGTATCAACTTTTCTATGTCGCAAGGTGAACGGTATTATCTCACTGGTGCAAACAGCTGCGGAAAGTCGACGCTGTTAAAGGCCATTCATGGGCAACACTCGAACTATACAGGTTCCATTAAACGCTTAGGGTCCACAGTATACTTGGATCAACACTTTGGACTATTAGACACCAACGACACAATGTTCGATAGCCTCATGACACATAGTGACGGGCTCACAGAGAGTGATGCTCGGACATTGTTAGCAGGCATCGGCTTTAGGCGTGATACCGTGTACCGCAAAGTCGCTCACCTAAGTGGTGGAGAGAAAATGAAGCTAGCGATGTTGATTGTCAGTCATAAGCAAGACTCCCCATTACTGCTGCTTGATGAGCCAGACAATCATTTAGATATCGACTCAAAGCAGATATTGGCGTCAGCTTTACGTGAATACCAAGGAGCTTTTATCTTAGTCAGTCATGACTTGGATTTTGTTGAGGAGGTCGGCGTTAGCCAAAATCGTATTCAGCTTTAACCTTGATATCAACAGCCACTGAGCGTAGATAGGCGAGTATTGTTGCGGATACTCGCCTTTCTCGGTTGAGACAAGTAAACTACGCGCCTCGAACATCTACTCATAAGGCTAAGGTTTGCATACTCTAGAACAATTAAAATCAGGGCAACTTAAAGGTATTAAGCGTCTAAAACTATCAGAAGATCTCACAGAGTTCCCTCTAGAAATCATAGAGCTTGCAGATTCTCTTGAGATCCTAGACCTTTCAGGTAATCAGCTGTCAGACCTACCAGCCGAGTTATCAAAGCTAACTAACCTGCGTATTATCTTCGCGTCGAATAACCTGTTTACGCACCTGCCTGATGTTCTAGGGTCACTTCCTAAGCTCGAAATGGTTGGCTTCAAAACCAACCAAATCAAAACCGTTAGCGAACAATCTCTGCCGACTCAACTACGTTGGTTAATCCTGACCGACAATGAGATTGAGGCCCTGCCTAGCTCACTAGGTGAAAGACCGCGACTACAGAAACTGGCATTGGCGGGTAACAAGATTCGCGTGTTACCAGAAAGCATGGAAAACCTATCCAACCTTGAGCTAGTTCGCCTGTCTGCAAACCAGTTGACTGAATTCCCAGAGTTCCTTATCAAGCTACCAAAACTGGCTTGGTTAGCGTTTGCGGGTAACCCGTTTTGCAAACACCCTAGCAGCTTAGATAGCGTGCCTGCGGTTAGCTCTCAAAGCTATTCACTGAATCAAGTACTTGGCCAAGGCGCATCTGGCGTGATCTCGCATGCAAGCTGGCTAAACAGCGACTTCGATTTTCCACAGGAAGTGGCGGTTAAAGTGTTTAAAGGCGAAGTCACCAGTGACGGCTACCCACATGATGAACTGGAAGCGTGCTTGCAGGCTGGACACCATAACAACTTGGTAAAATCTATCGCCCAAGTAGAGGAACAAGATTACCTAGCTTTGGTGGTGGAACTCATTCCAAACAGCTACTACAACCTAGGGCTACCACCAACACTCGAGACTTGCACGCGTGATACTTTCCCAGAAGGTTTCGAACTTTCAATTGCTCAAATCAATAGCATTACAGAGCAGATGATTGATGTGTTTGAACACCTTCATGCCAATAAAGTCTCTCATGGTGATCTATACGCTCACAACACTTTAGTGAACGAACAAGGTCAGATGATCTTTGGTGACTTTGGCGCTGCGACTATCTACGGGTACCTAACTGAAGAACATCAACAAGGTATTCGCCGAATTGAAGCACGTGCATTGAAGTACTTTATTGAAGACCTACTGACGATTTGTGCAAAGCAAGATCAAGACAGCGAGCTTTATACTCGATTGGCGAACTTCGAAGCTTAATAGAAGTATTCAGTCAGATTGAAGACAACAAAGCCAACATCACTGTTGGCTTTTTTATATGCTAATTAAACGAACCAGCGTTTAGCTTTCAACTTGAACAAGCTTCAAGTACGAATGCAGCTCTCCGCTCTTATACTCAACCGCAGAGTGAATATTAAGGTCAGCACGAGCCACAACAGCAAACTGGTAGCAGTTCTCACCCTTCAGAATCTCGACGTGTAACAAACCGTCTTTTAGTTGCCACAGCCCTGTTGTTTCAAATCGGTCGAACAAACGATATTCAGTCAAAGAACCGTCAGCATTGAAGTGCACTTCAGTGATGTAACCGCCGGGGCAGCTCTTCACCCAAACTCGATTCTCGATATCACTGACCGTAAAGTTACGCCTTGTGTCACGCCACGCTAGAAAGCCTTCGCTATCATAAAGAGCAATGTCGAGATCAGTTCTAGAGATTAACGGCTGCTCATTTTGCTCACGACAATAAAGTTGAAGCAAAATTTGCTGAACTGTTTCGCTCTGTAATTCACTCATTGTGGCTTCCCTTTATCATTGCTCTGCGTTAGACGCAGTATTGATCAACAAATTCTATTTAAAGCGGGCTACACAAGCTCGTAAGAAACCACATACAGTTGAGAGATACCCGGGTAGATATCTTGAATCACGTCTTTCAGTACTTGCAGCGTCATGTTCTCTTGCTGAGCATGGAACTCACCTAAGTCATCAAACAAAATTGGCTCAACGCTGATGATCTTAAGATTACAGAACACACGGTCTTGCTCTAGCGTCGATACTTCCACAACACTGCCTGGCTGGTAGTCTCGCTCAGATTCATCACGAATAGTAATCGTCTTCTTGCCAGATAGGATGTCAGTTTCAAAACGTTCGAAGAACGTCATAGTGGTCGGTGCGGTCATTTATTTCGGTCGCTTTACATTTAAAGGTTAGGTAAATGTTTATATACCAGAATGCGTGTTCAAGCGAATAAAAATTAGGTGCGGGATGCGAGATGCGAGATGCGAGATGCGAGATGCGAGAGAGTATGGCAAAGCCAAATTACAGGCAATAAAAAAGGAGAACCGAAGTTCTCCTTTTCTTAAACCTTTAAGCTAACTCTAAATTATAGAGATGCTTTCGCTTTTTCAACTAGAACAGCAAATGCTGCTTTGTCGAATACTGCGATGTCAGCAAGAATCTTACGGTCGATCTCGATAGATGCTTTCTTTAGGCCATTGATGAAACGGCTGTAAGATAGACCATTTTGACGAGATGCCGCGTTGATACGTGCAATCCAAAGTTGACGGAATTGACGTTTCTTGTTGCGACGGTCACGGTAAGCGTATTGACCAGCTTTGGTAACTGCTTGGAAAGCTACGCGGTAAACACGTGAACGTGCTCCGTAGTAACCTTTAGCTTGTTTTAGAACTTTCTTATGACGTGCACGAGCTTGTACACCACGTTTTACGCGAGGCATTATGCTTCTCCTAAACTAAACGAATTTATAAACTAAAAAGAATTAAGCGTATGGCATCATACGTAGAACTTGAGCAACTTCACATTTAGGAAGGATCGAGTTCGGACGTAGCTGACGCTTGTTCTTAGTAGTACGCTTAGTCAGGATGTGACGTTTACCAGCGTGCTTAAACTTAATACCACCAGCAGTTTTCTGGAAACGCTTAGCAGCACCTTTGTTGGTTTTCATCTTAGGCATGATGAATAACTCCGCATTGTTGAGTTGTTAATAACATAGTAATTAGGGCGAATAAAACCCCGCAACCTGAGGCTGCAGGGTTCAATTACTTGCAAAGCCGTTAATTACTTCTTTTTAGGGGCCAACACCATGATCATCTGGCGACCTTCAATTCTCGTTGGGAAAGATTCGACTACTGCAAATTCTTCAGTATCCGCTTTCAAACGATTAAGAACGTCAACACCGATTTCTTGGTGAGCCATTTCGCGGCCACGGAAGCGAATTGTTACCTTCACTTTGTTGCCGTCTTCTAGGAAACCAGTCAGGTTGCGTAGTTTTACCTGATAGTCTCCAATATCAGTTCCAGGTCGGAATTTAATTTCCTTGATCTGAACCTGCTTTTGCTTCTTCTTCTGCTCTTTCGCAGCTTTGCTCTTCTCGAAGAGGAACTTACCGTAGTCCATCACACGACAAACTGGCGGCTCGGCGTTAGGGCTGATCTCTACAAGATCCATACCAGCTTCATTTGCAGCTTCCATCGCTTCAGCGATTGATACTACACCAACAGCTTCGCCGTCTGCGCCAGTTAGACGCACTTCACGAACGCCACGAATGTCACCGTTTAAACGGTGCTGGTTTTGTTTGGCCGGTTGTTGGCCACGTCTTCCGCCTTTAATAGCTATTCCTCCAGATTGAGCTTACGGCTTGAAACCTCGGCTTGGATGTATGAAATAAAGTCATCCACTTTAAATTTGCCAAGGTCCTTACCTTTACGTGTACGTACTGCAATTTCGCCGGCTTCCATTTCTTGGTCACCACACACAAGCATGAACGGTACACGTTTCAAAGTATGTTCGCGGATTTTAAAGCCAATCTTCTCATTTCTCAAGTCTGCTTTGACTCTAAATCCACTTTTTTGCAGTTTTTTCGTAATTTCTTGTACATATTCAGACTGTTTGTCTGTAATGCCCATTACAACTGCTTGTTCTGGCGCCAACCACGTTGGGAAGAAGCCAGCGTATTCTTCAATAAGAATACCAATGAAGCGTTCTAGTGAACCTAAAATCGCGCGGTGGATCATAACTGGCGTGTGACGCTCGTTATCTTCACCTACGTAAGTAGCACCTAAACGTTCTGGTAATGCAAAATCGAGCTGCACTGTACCACATTGCCAAGCGCGGTCCAAACAATCATGCAAAGTAAATTCAATCTTAGGTCCGTAGAACGCACCCTCGCCTTCTTGAATCTCGTATGCAATGTCCATTGCCTCTAGCGCTTGCTTAAGGTCAGCCTCTGCACGGTCCCACATTTCGTCTGAACCTACACGCTGTTCTGGACGAGTAGATAGCTTAACAACGATGCTTTCGAAGCCGAAAGTTGTGTAAGTATCGTAAACCATTTCAATACAAGCTTTAACTTCTTGTTGAACTTGGTCTTCAGTACAGAATACGTGAGCATCATCTTGAGTGAAGCCACGAACACGCATAATGCCGTGAAGTGCGCCAGACGGCTCGTTACGGTGACATGAGCCGAACTCAGCCATACGTAGCGGTAGATCACGGTAAGATTTCAAACCTTGGTTGAAGATTTGAACGTGACCAGGACAGTTCATTGGCTTGATAGCGTATTCACGGTTCTCTGAAGAAGTAGTGAACATCGCTTCAGCGTACTTATCCCAGTGACCAGAGCGTTCCCAAAGAACACGGTCCATCATTAATGGGCCTTTAACTTCTTGGTAATCGTACTCAGTCAGTTTTTGACGAATAAATACTTCTAGCTCACGGAAGATAGTCCAACCGTTGTGGTGCCAGAACACCATGCCTGGTGCTTCTTGCTGCATGTGGAATAGGTCAAGCGCTTTACCGATTTTACGGTGGTCACGTTTAGCCGCTTCTTCTAGGCGCACAAGGTGAGCTTTAAGTGCCTTCTTGTCGTGGAATGCAGTGCCGTAGATACGTTGAAGCATCTTGTTGTCACTGTTACCACGCCAGTATGCACCCGCTACGTTAAGTAGAGTGAAGTGCTGGCAGAAGCTCATGTTAGGCACGTGTGGACCACGACACATATCGATGTATTCTTCGTGATGGTACAGGCCTGGACGATCGTCTTTAGAAACGTTCTCGTCCAAGATTTCAATCTTGTAAGTCTCGCCGCGAGCTTCGAATGCGTCGCGCGCTTCCTGCCAGCTAACTTTCTTCTTAACAACCTGGTATTTGGTCTTCGCTAGCTCTTTCATGCGCTTTTCGATCTTTTCTAGATCGTCTTGCGTTAGAGAGTGCTCAAGATCGATATCGTAGTAGAAACCGTTATCGATAGTAGGACCGATCGCCATTTTCGCTTCTGGAAAAAGCTGCTTAACCGCGTGGCCTAAAAGGTGAGCACAAGAGTGACGAACGATCTCAAGGCCATCAACTTCATCTTTAGCTGTGATGATTTCTAGGCTTGCATCGTTTTCGATAAGATCACAAGCATCAACACGCTCGCCGTCTACACGACCAGCAATGGTAGCTTTCGCAAGACCAGGACCGATTGATAGGGCAACATCTAGAGTTGATACAGGGTTGTCAAATTGACGCTGACTACCGTCAGGAAGAGTAATAATTGGCATTATTTGTCCTTTACAGTGGTGTTGCACACCAAGCAACACATGAAAATGTTTAATATATGTCTTTCAATCAACGAGTACGCTGATTGGGGATATATGCATAATAAATATACCCACATAGAAGCAAATACAGATGCCACATCTGTGAGTAGCCGAACATTGTAACGAAATAATATGAAATGACAATGTTAGTCCCGCAGCACCACAAAACTATATGACTGAAATGTCTCTTCTATATAGATCCTTCTAACGCCTAACCCATAGTTCAATCAGTAATTCGTTGGCTTTATCTACAATACAAAAAAGCCGAACGGATAATTTCGGCTTTAGAAATCGTACTGTCTTGTCTCTATTAATAGAAAGAGTAACGACTAACAGAGAGAGCAACTACGCATTCATGATTCTTGAGACTGCGTTACGAATGTCTGAATCGGCAGCGTTCGCAGGCAAGCTGAATGAGATGTATTGATCGCCACGGAAGCTCATTGAGCGATCGATTTCTGCTAGGCAGTGAACCATTGAGCCTTCAACGATGAATGACAGCTCGATCTCTTTATTATTCATGAAACCGCCGCTGCGAAATTCAATCTCTTGGTAACAACCCGAACGAGAAGCAAAGTTGTTGCCTTTTAAGAAGCCCTTCTCTACGTCAGCTTTCACCATTGCCATACCGGATGCTTCCACGCCTTGGATGATTTTAGCAACTGTTGGCAGTGGGTGTACGGAGATAAAGTCACGGTCTTTAGGGTCAATCGCGAAGCCTATATCTAGGTTGGTTTCAACCCACACATGGCATTGGTTCATTTGTGCGTTCAACGCGGTGACTGGCGTTTCATCATTTAACTTAAGTCGGAATGGAACCAGTTTGGTTTCGCCCGGTTGGATAACGAAAGGCTCTACCGCTTGAATACGACCCAGTGAAAAGGTTTCGTAGCTGGTACTGTCTTCCGTTTCTACTTTTACTTCTGTGTTGATAACCAAGTTAATCAAGTCGATTTGTTGCTCAACGTCGCCACCAACAATGTGAACATTGCCAGACAACTCTCCACCTTGGAAAACTTCAATATTATCTAAGACAGTATCAACCTTTGCTGCACCGATGCCCAACGAGGCCTTTAATTTCTTAAACATATTATTTCCCTTTCTAATCATCTGATTTACGAATAGTTATTACGTGACAATTTGCGACACTTGCCTCACAGAATCAAGCAATTTGCCCCATCTATGTTGAATAAGGTCACATTGTCCGAGGAAATGTTGAAATCGTGAAAAATTCCGTTACTCTATTTGTATAGTCAAATAAGGTTTCATTATGTCGAAAGCGCCGCTCTACCTTCAGATAAAACAGTTCATAGACGATAATATCAACAGTGGTCACTGGCCAGTGGGTTACCAGATAACCACAGAACTCGAACTCACAGAGCAGTTCAATGTGAGTCGAATGACGGTCAATAAAGCCATTCGAGATCTTGTGTCTGAAGGCAAACTCATCAGGAAGCCAAGGCTAGGTACTTTTGTTTGTGAACCAGACGAAAAAGCGCAATCTCCGCTGCTTGATATCAACAACATCGCACAAGAGATCAAAGACCGAGGTCAAACGTATGCTAGCCAGGTTATCAAGCACAAGAGCATCAAGGCAGATGAAAGCACCGCGACACGGTTAGGTGTGATGATCAATGCCGAAGTATTCTATAGTGAAATCATCCACTTTGCTGACAACACACCGATTCAATTGGAAGCGCGCTGGGTGAACTCGCAAGCCGCACCAAAATACCTAGAGCAAGACTTTTCAACCTCTACACCCAATGAATACCTTTCAAAAAGCTGCCCGTTGAGTGCAATCGAGCACACGGTTGAAGCCATTATTCCTGACTCTCAAATCAGAACGTCACTAAAGCTATCTGAATCAGAACCTTGCCTACTTTTGAATAGAAGAACATGGAGTAAAGAGCGCCTCATCAGCTTTGCATTGCTCTACCATCCTGGTTCTAAGTACAAATTAAGCTCCAAGATACTTCTAAATTAAAGAACATCATCCTGATCGCCGATCACATTTTTGCAACATCGACTTGATTCGGGTCAGCGTTTAGCCTATTTATTTGTATATACATTTAATGTTTAGCAAAGATCTAGGTGATTATGAATTTGATCCTCAAAAATGCACGAGTGGTCTCCATGAGCTCGGGAGTCGACGGTTATCAGCCCTCTTCCCCTCAAGATATCGTTATCGAAAGCGGTAAAATCGTGTCCATCTCTTGTTCAAACCAAGGCGCACTTGCTTCTGAGTTAGAACAAGTACGTGTTGATGGTTCTTTGGATTACGTCACCTATGACTGCAAGAACAAGCTAGTGACACCCGGATTAATTGATTGCCACACTCACCTCGTATTTGCGGGTAATCGTGCCAATGAATTTGAGCAGCGTTTGAATGGTGTGTCTTACACCGACATCGCCAAGCAAGGCGGCGGCATTCTAGCGACAGTCACTGCAACACGCGCAGCGCAAGAGTCTGAGCTGGTTGAAATGGCATTACCGAGACTTGATGGCCTACTAAGAAGTGGCGTAACCAGCATCGAAGTAAAATCTGGCTATGGTTTAACACTTGATGATGAACTCAAAATGTTACGCGCAGCCAAAGCTTTAGAGAATCATCGCCGAATTAAGATCACCACTACTCTCCTTGCAGCGCATGCTGTGCCACCCGAATACAAAGAGCAACCGGACAGCTATATCGATCTGGTTTGCCAAGAGATCATTCCTAAAGCTGCAGAGCAAGGGCTCGCCGATGCAGTTGACGTGTTTTGCGAATCTATCGGCTTCAACCTAGAACAAACCGAACGTGTATTTGCAGCAGCCAAAGCACATGGCCTCGCGATTAAAGGCCACACTGAACAACTTTCGAATATGGGTGGCAGCGCGCTTGCAGCTAAATACGGCGCACTCTCTGTTGACCATGTTGAATACCTTGATGAAACCGGAGTAAAAGCACTGGCAGAATCAGGCACAGTTGCCACCTTGCTACCCGGTGCTTTCTACTTCCTGAAAGAGACTCAACAGCCACCTATTGCTTTACTTCGTGAACACAAAATCCCAATGGCGATCGCGACCGACCTAAACCCCGGCACATCTCCCTTTGCAGACTTAACGCTGATGATGAACATGAGCTGCACCCTATTTGGCACAACCCCAGAAGAAGCATTACGTGGGGTAACTTGCCATGCAGCCGCTGCCATTGGCGAGTCGCAAAACAGAGGCAAAATTGAAGTAGGTTACTCTGCTGATTTGGCTATCTGGAATATCGATCACCCTGCCGACTTAAGCTATCAAGTTGGTGTTCCTCACCTGCATAAGCGCATTGTTAATGGCGAGGTGTGTCATGACTCAATCTAAATCCAACGCTATCCAAGAGAACGCAACAACCGTGCATAACTTTGTGTGGACAGGGCGTAATGATCTTGAAGATGGCCCACTCGGTACTCGCGTTCATCACATTACCAAGCAAGTGCAAAGTAGCGAGTTAAGTGACGAGCTGACTGACGGTGGTATCGCCTTGGTAGGCTTTGCCAGCGACGCCGGTGTTGCAAGAAATAAAGGACGCGTGGGCGCGAAACAAGCACCTAACTTGATACGCCAAGCTCTGGCGAATATGGCTTGGCACAGTGACGCATACATCGCGGATCTTGGTGATATCGAGTGCAATGATGGTCAATTGGAAGTCAGCCAAAAACAGTGTGCTTCTGTGATTGCCAATGCCTTAGCAACCAACAAAGTGATTACCCTTGGCGGTGGTCATGAGGTTGCTTGGGCATCTTTTCAAGGTCTTGCGGAACATTTACATAAAACGGAACACCGACATAAAGCTCAACACCTTGATAAAGGTCAGCCAGAACGCAAACCTAAAATAGGCATCGTTAACTTTGATGCTCACTTTGATCTTCGTGAATTTGAAAGCGACATCGCTGACGTAAAGCCAAGCTCAGGCACACCATTTAACCAGATAAGTGATTACTGCCACACACATCAGTGGCCGTTTCATTACGCTTGTCTTGGTGTGAGTGCCGCCAGCAATACCAAAGCGCTGTTTGACAAAGCTGACCAACTAGGCGTGTGGTATGAACACGACCGCAACATGACCCAAGTGAATCAAGTCGCTCAACTGATCAAGTTACAAAAATTCATCGCTGAGTGTGATTATCTCTATCTCACCATTGATCTCGATGTTTTCCCCGCAGCGACTGCGCCGGGTGTTAGTGCCCCAGCAGCAAGAGGCGTTAGCTATGAAGCGCTCGCGCCTTTCCTAGAACAGATTTTTAAACACATTGAGAAACTCATTATCGCGGACATTGCGGAATATAACCCAGACTACGACGTCGATGGCCAAACGGCTCGATTGGCGGCACGTTTGTGTTGGGATATTGCCAGTGCAATGGCCAGTGAATAAGCCAGCTATATAGATAAATACAACTACAACGATATAACGTGAAACAGAAGGAATTTCAAAATGACGGAACACCACAACAGTGACCCTCGTCTCGACACGACTCGCGAAATTCGCGCACCTCACGGCACCACTTTGCGCGCTAAATCTTGGTTAACAGAAGCACCACTGCGTATGCTGATGAACAACCTAGACCCTGATGTGGCAGAACACCCACATGCACTGGTTGTGTATGGCGGTATTGGTCGCGCGGCACGTGATTGGAAATGTTATGACAAAATTGTTGAAGTATTAGAGCGTTTAGAGGACGACCAAACGTTACTTGTTCAATCCGGTAAACCTGTGGGCGTGTTCCCGACTCATAAAAACGCACCTCGCGTACTGATCGCTAACTCGAACCTTGTTCCACACTGGGCGAACTGGGAACACTTCAACGAGCTCGATAAAGAAGGCTTGATGATGTACGGCCAAATGACCGCGGGCAGCTGGATCTACATTGGTTCACAAGGCATCGTTCAAGGTACTTACGAAACCTTTGTCGCTATCGCGAAGAAGCACTTCCAAGGTGAAGCAAACGGCAAGTGGGTTCTAACGGGCGGTCTTGGTGGAATGGGCGGCGCTCAACCTCTTGCTGCAACGATGGCTGGCTTCTCAATGATCGCAGTGGAGTGTGATGAATCACGAATCGACTACCGCTTGCGTACTGGCTATGTAGACAAAAAAGCCACCAGCTTAGATGAAGCGATGGCAATGATTAAAGAGTCAGACACGCCAATCTCTGTTGGCTTATTAGGTAACGCCGCAGACGTCTTCCCAGAGTTAGTTGAACGCAATATCACACCTGATGTGGTGACTGACCAAACCTCTGCCCACGATCCTCTTAACGGCTACTTGCCGCAAGGTTGGACGATGGAGAAAGCCGCACAAGAGCGCTCCATTGATGAAGCAAAAGTGGTGAAAGCCGCTAAGCAATCTATGGCGATTCAAGTACAAGCGATGTTAGACCTGCAATACCGCGGCGCAGCGACCGTGGATTACGGTAATAACATTCGCCAAATGGCACTGGAAGAAGGCGTAGAAAACGCGTTTGATTTCCCAGGTTTCGTTCCGGCTTATATTCGACCTTTATTCTGCGAAGGTATTGGTCCTTTCCGTTGGGCGGCACTATCTGGTGACCCAGAAGACATCTACAAAACAGACCAAAAAGTAAAAGAACTGATTCCAGACAACCCACATCTACATAACTGGCTAGATATGGCGCGTGAACGCATTCAGTTCCAAGGCCTGCCAGCGCGTATTTGTTGGGTTGGCTTGAAAGATCGTGAACGCTTAGGCCAAGCATTCAATGAAATGGTGAAAAATGGCGAACTGAAAGCACCAGTTGTTATCGGTCGTGACCACCTAGATTCAGGTTCAGTAGCAAGCCCGAACCGCGAAACAGAAGGCATGATGGATGGATCAGATGCCGTATCAGATTGGCCTCTATTGAATGCCCTTCTGAACACAGCGGGCGGCGCAACTTGGGTTTCTTTGCACCACGGTGGTGGCGTTGGTATGGGCTTCTCGCAACACTCAGGCATGGTGATTTGTTGTGACGGCAGTGAAGATGCATCACAGCGTATTGCTCGCGTACTTCACAATGACCCAGCAACCGGCGTTATGCGTCATGCTGATGCAGGTTACGATATTGCCAAGCAATGTGCCAAAGAGCAGAAGCTTGATTTACCTATGCTAAACGAAGAACTTCGTCGCCTTTAATGTCTGGAGAGAACATGTTGAACTTATTACTTAAGCCAGGACTTCTTGGCCTATCTGAACTTCGAAAAATCAGCCGTAGCCCTGTGAACTTATCACTCGATCCTGCAGCAATCCCGGATATCGAAGCGAGCATGCAAGTTGTCGAACAAGTGATTGCTGAAGACCGCACTGTGTATGGCATCAACACGGGTTTTGGCTTATTAGCAAACACCAAGATTGCGCCTGAAGATCTCGAAGTTCTACAGAAAAGTATCGTACTTTCTCACGCTGCGGGCATTGGCAAGTTCATGTCTGATGAAACCGTACGCTTGATGATGGTATTGAAGATTAACAGCTTGTCTCGCGGTTACTCTGGTATCCGCCTCAAAGTGATTAACGCTCTTATCGATCTTGTGAACGCGCAGGTTTACCCGTGTGTTCCACAAAAAGGATCAGTAGGCGCATCTGGAGATCTTGCTCCCCTCGCCCACATGAGTACCGTTCTGCTAGGTGAAGGCCAAGCACGCCACAACGGCAAGATCATCACTGGCTTAGAAGCAATGCAGATCGCAGGTCTTGAACCAATCACACTTGCGCCGAAAGAAGGCTTAGCGCTGTTAAACGGCACACAAGCATCGACTGCCTTTGCATTAGAAGGTCTGTTCGCAGCGGAAGACTTGTTTGCGTCTGCAACCGTATGTGGCGCGATGTCTGTTGAAGCTGCACTGGGTAGTCGTCGTCCGTTTGACCCTCGAATTCATCGCGTTCGTGGTCATCGTGGTCAAATGGATGCCGCGCTTGCTTATCGCCATATGCTTGATCAAAAGAGTGAGATTGGTGAATCACACACTTGCTGTGAAAAGGTTCAAGACCCTTACTCGTTGCGCTGTCAGCCTCAAGTGATGGGTGCCTGTTTACAGCAAATTCGTAATTCAGCAGAAACGTTAAACGTTGAAGCGAACTCGGTATCGGATAACCCACTGGTATTTGCTGAAGACGGCGACATTATTTCAGGTGGTAACTTCCACGCAGAACCTGTGGCAATGGCAGCGGATAACCTAGCACTTGCGATTGCAGAAATTGGTAGCCTTTCTGAACGAAGAATGGCACTGCTGATTGATAGCGCACTAAGCAAACTTCCACCTTTCTTGGTCGATAACGGCGGCGTTAATTCAGGCTTTATGATTGCTCAAGTAACCTCTGCTGCTCTGGCAAGCGAGAATAAAACACTGGCACACCCAGCATCAGTAGACAGCCTTCCAACATCGGCAAACCAAGAAGATCATGTATCTATGGCAACCTTTGCGGGTCGTCGACTGCGTGACATGGCAGAAAACACCCGTGGCATCTTGGCTGTTGAATACTTAGCAGCAGCACAAGGCTTGGATTTTAGAGCACCAAATCTCTCTTCTCCTCGAGTAGAAGAAGCAAAACAGATACTGCGCGAGAAAGTCAGCTTCTACGACAAAGACCGTTACTTCTCACCTGATATCGAGCAAGCAAATCTACTGCTCAAATTATCAGTGCATAACCATCTAATGCCAGAAGGCCTACTGTGTAGCTTCTAAGGTTTGGCGAAATAGCACGTCATATAAACAGGGGCTATTGATTAGCCCTTGTTGCATTGAATCCAAGCCCCTATTCCCCTCAAAATCGTCACATACCATCCAACGTATTTATCTAATCGACTGATATATAAGCAAAGTTAACTGGATAGACCATTAGATCGAAGTTAGTTAGCTATAATCCACCCCAGATTTGATGACTAATAGCGATACTATGTTTCTGACACCTTACTTTTCTACTAAAGACAATCAATTTCAATTCACTCGTGAACAAGCTAGCCACTTTGCTAAAAAAGTAGCTGCTGACTTCAACCCAATTCACGATGAAGACAACAAGCGCTTCTGCGTGCCTGGCGATCTTTTGTTTGCAGTTCTTCTGCAGAAAGAAGGCATCAGCCAAAAAATGCGTTTTGATTTTTCAGGTATGGTTGGTAACGGTATTGCGTTAAGCGTTGACAACAAGTGTGAAAAAGAGAGCTCACTTATCGATGCAAATGGTAAAGAGTACCTACACATGTCTTGTGAAGGTGAGAAGAGCCATGATCAAGCATTCATCGAGCACGTAGTAACAAACTACGTTAAGTTCTCTGGCATGAACTTCCCACACATCATGGTTCCTCTTATGGAAGAACAACAAATGATGATCAACTGCCAGCGTCCTCTAGTGATTTACGAGAGCATGGAAGTTGAATTTACTCGCCTAGACCTGTCTCACCCAGAAGTTGAATTCTCTGGCGCGACTTTTGATGTTGAAGGCAAACGTGGCATCGTGACACTGAACTTCGATTTCAAAGAAGACGGCGAAGTAGTAGGTAAAGGCGTGAAGCGTATGGTAGCAAGTGGCCTTAAGCCATACGACCAAGCTTCTGTAGACGACCTAGTAAACCGCTTCAACGAACGCAAAGAGATGTTTCTAGCTCAGTTCACAGCAGCTGCTTAATCAGCTCTAGAACAAGATCAATAAAGCCCAGCTTGATAATCTCAAGCTGGGCTTTTTTATTTCGATTACTAAGCCAGCACTCAAATCATCACTAAATCCAGCGTCTAACCTTTTGTTTGTAATCAACATATTCTGCGCCGAATAATTGTTCTAGTGCTCGCTCTTCGGGTTTGATTTGGAAGTAATTCATGTAGATTACGAAGCCAAAGCTAAGTAGTACACTGAAGATATTCTGGAAGAAGTAGCCAAAGCAAAATAGCAGGATGAACAACCCTAAGTACATTGGGTTTCGCGTGTAGCCAAAAATTCCACTGTCCACGACGGCTGAAGCGGTTTCTACTTTGATCGGGTTAACGGTGGTTTTCTGTTTTCGAAATTCCAATATACCGGATATTCCGATCACACCACTCAATGTGACTCCGATTCCTAACACAATCATTCCATAAGGCAATGCCAGTGTCCCTTGGCTCAACTGTTGAGCGCAGAAGTATGATGCTACGAATACAATAATGAACAGTGCAACTGGTGGTACTTTTAATTCTAGAAATTTCATACTTTTCCTTATTAACATTCCTTTGTTAGTTTAGAAAAAAGCCCAGCAATTGCTGGGCTAAATGTATTAGAGAATTTTTGCTAGCGCCTGTAATGGGTGAGCAAGCTTCTCACCTTCAAAACGCTTCACTTGGCTGCGGCAAGAATAGCCCGTCACCAAGCAACGATCTTTTGGTAAGTCCTGCATTTGAGGCTTCCAGCTTAAACCATATATGTCTTTCGACATTTGTAGCTTATCGACTTCGTGGCCGAAAGTTCCCGCCATACCACAACAGCCGACAGGAACGCTGGTTAACGCCGCCCCAAAGTGTTTGAAGATAGTACCCCACTCTTTTTCAGCGTTCGGCATTTTGGTTTTCTCAGTACAGTGAGCAAACAAGTACCACATATCTTCACTTGCTGAGCGTGCTTCGAACTCACCTAGCGATGGCATTAACCATTCATGCACAGTAAGTACATCAAAGTCGCCGCGCTTGTCACCTAAGATCTCGACGTATTCATCGCGGTAACAAAGCACAAGAGCAGGATCAACACCGACCAAAGGAATTCCGATATCCGCCACCATCGACAAGAAATCCGAAGTCGATTTCGCCTCACGTGCAAAACGATTTAAGAAGCCCTTGATGTGCAACGCTTTACCATTCGGTTTGAACGGCAGCAGTACCGGAGTTTTGCCAAGTTTTTGAGCCAGAGTGACAAAGTCTTCAATCACCTCGGCATCATAGAAGCTGGTAAACGGGTCTTGAACGATCAGCACATGCTGTTTCTTCTGTTCAGAAGACAAGCCTTCTAAATACTGTAAATCGAAGAGTTGCAGCTCTTTACTCGCTAGACGATTTTTGAGCGTAGGCACCGACATCAATGGTGCATCAACATAACCGACCGTTTTAGCTGTTGCCGTTTGGATCCACTTTTGACCCAATGCAGCGTTGACTACTTTTGGCGCTTTCGCCATCAGCGGCAGCATGGTTTCAATGTTGGCAACTAGATAATCTTTTGCAGGGCGCTGGTAACGCGAGTAGTAGATGTTCAAGAATCGAGAACGGAAACTTGGTACATCGACTTTGATCGGACATTGACTCGCACACGCTTTACACGCCAAACAACCGTTCATCGCCTCATGAACTTCATGCGAGAAATCGTACTCATGGCGTTTGTTCATCGTATTGCGAACACGCTCAATCATAGTCTTAACGGGTGTGTTGTCTTTCAACGCTTCTTGCTCAAGGTCGAGAATATCAACGCCTTGTTCAGTCAGTTGACGCAACCACTCTCTTACCAAGCCTGCGCGGCCTTTGGGTGAGTGACGTCGGTCAGCCGTAACTTTCATTGAAGGACACATTGGCGAGCTAGTATCGTAGTTGAAACACAAGCCGTTACCGTTACATTCCATTGCTTGCTTGAAGCTGTCACGAACTTGTACGTCGATCTGACGGTCGTAGAAACCACGCTTGGTATCGGTGACTTTCACCAATTCAGCGTCACTTTCTAAAGGCGTACAGATCTTGCCTGGGTTCATCTTGTTGTGCGGGTCGAATGCTGCTTTAATACGTCTTAATTCGGTAAACAGCTCTTCACCAAAGAAGTCTGGGCCATACTCAGAACGGAAACCTTTACCGTGCTCGCCCCACATTAAACCGCCGTATTTCGCCACCAGCTTAACCACTTCATCAGAGACTTCATGCATCAATGCTTCTTGCATCGGGTCACACAGATCCAATGCTGGACGAACGTGTAATACGCCCGCGTCAACGTGACCAAACATGCCGTAATTCAACTCTTTTGAATCGAGTAACACTCTAAATTCAGAGATGAAATCCGCGAGGTTTTCTGGTGGTACACAAGTATCTTCAGCAAAAGCGACTGGCTTAGCTCGGCCTTTCGCCGCACCTAACAGACCCACTGCTTTCTTACGCATGTTGTAGATTCGGCCAATGCTCGCCAAATCGCTACAAACTTGAAAACCAATCACGCCGGCTTCTTCGCTTTCAACCATGGTTTCAAGGCGTGCAGTCAGCGCTTGAACTTGCTGTTCAACTTCCGCTTCATCTTGGCCTGCAAACTCAACCATGTTGATGCCAAGCATCTCTTTGTTCGGAACATCAGTCAGCAAATCGCTCACGGTGTGCCAAACGATGTCTTGCTTCGCTAGGTTCAATACTCTTGAATCTACCGTTTCAACAGACAGTGCTTTCGCTTCCACCATGAACGGCGCATTACGCAGCGCAGAATCAAACGTGTTGTATTTCACGTTAACCAGTGTGCGCGCTTTTGGAATCTTGGTTAGGTTTAACTTTGCTTCCGTGATGAATGCTAAAGAACCTTCAGCGCCACATAGAACGCGAGTTAGGTCAAAGCTGTCATCTTGTTCGTTGATTGCATTCTTTAGGTCATAGCCTGTTAAGAAGCGATTCAGCGGAGGGAATTTATCTAAGATTTGAGCGCGTTTGTCTCGACAAACCGCCTCTGTCACCGTAAGTGCATGGTGAGCGAATTCACCCTCTACAGGTAAGCCGTGTGATAAATCAGATTCTAGACATGAACCATCTGCGAACACCGCTTGCAGCGACAATACATGGTCAGACGTTTTGCCGTACTTCAATGACCCTTGGCCCGAAGCATCGGTATTGATCATGCCACCCAAGGTTGCTCGGTTACTGGTAGAAAGGTCTGGAGAGAAAAAGTAACCATAAGGGCGAACAGCGTCGTTCAATTGATCTTTAACGACACCAGACTGAACTCTTACCCAGCCCTCTTTCTCGTTAATCTCAAGAACCTTATTCATGTATCGCGACAGGTCAACCACGACACCTTTTGTTAAAGATTGTCCGTTGGTTCCGGTACCGCCGCCACGAGGGGAAAAAGTCACGCGTTCGTAAGCGGATTTAGAAACCACTTTACCGATAAGCACAACGTCTTGCGTTGTTTTAGGAAGGATGACCGCCTGCGGCAATTGCTGATAGACACTATTATCAGTCGCCACAGCCAAACGGCTAGAATATTGAGATTCAATGTCGCCAGTAAAGCCCGCTGTTTTTAGTTCATCTAAAAAGCGTACGACAACTGGATCGACATCAGCATTGAGTTGAAGTCTTGGTAACATTTGCTTCCTGCCCCTACTTCGCTGATCCTATCAGCATTGGGTTATCTGAGATTTATAATAATTTTCTTTGAATTTCGTCACTTTACTACTATTAAGATCATATAAAAAGGTGATCAAATCAGAATCTCAGTGCAAGAATGGAAAAATAGTCACTTTCGTCTTAATTCAGTAACAATATACTGAATAGCATTTTGTTTAAGACATCTCCACGAGCACATCACAATGAAAAAAAACAAAACAGTCACAACTGAAGATATCCTTCTTAAACTATGCCAATCAGTCTCAAGCGTACTGACTTCAGCGACGGCTTCTCAGGTGTCCTATTCAGCCATGGTTCAAAAGATCAACAAGACAAGCCTAAAGCCAGATTTTGGTTGCTTCGTTCTGTTTGACGGCGGCTTTTCTGGTCTTGTTGTTATCAATTTTACGTCCAAAGCAGCGTTAGAGATCTACACCAATTACATGCGCAATATGGGCATGCCTGAAAACGAGCTCGCTGTGCTTCATACTTCAGACGAAGTGGGTGATGTATTGGGTGAGTTGATGAACCAATTGGTGGGTGACTTCACCAATAAAATCCGCAAAGAGCTGCAAACCAACATCACACAAAACCAACCGAAAATGCTGGCTCTGAACAAGCAAGTAAACCTTTCTGTTGATACTAACCTCGATCGTCCACAAGCTCGTCGTGTGACCTTCTCTACCGCCAATAACAACATCTTCTACCTTGAGCTTGCGATGGATAAGACCGAATTCATTCAATTGGAAGAATTTGAAATCGCAGAAGACGAATGTCCAGATAGCATTCTTGAGGCGACTCAGAAAAAAATGCAAGAAGCGAACAAGCCAGCTCAAAGCTCTGGCAATGATTCTGCAGCAGACCTACTCGATGAACTGGGTATCTAGTTTGCAAATGCTCTAGTCACTTTAAAAAATCGTGTCACTAACGCCATCAATACTCTTGATGGCGTTTTTGTTTTTACCGCCAACTGGGCTCATGCAGTTCAATGTTCACCGCCTTCCTTGTTCATCAAACCAGTTTTGCCTTTCTGTTACCCGCGAAAACATGTAAAATGTTGGACTTTTAAAAATTTGCGGTACTGATTAAATTGTCGATGGATAAGAAAAAAGCCCTAAAGAAAATTGCCAAGTGTCTTGAGCTTGGAAATTCTGCGAACGTCAATGAAGCTGCCAATGCGATAAAAATGGCGCATAACTTGATGCTGAAATATGGTCTCGAAAAAGACGATATTGAATTTATCAAGATGGGGAAAACTCAGTCCAGTCACCTGTTACCTGCAAATATCAGTTCTACACTGCTGCGTGTTATTCGCGGTATCAACACCAAATTTGGCGTAGAAGCCGTATTGCTGAATCATAAAGGCCTCAAGCGTGTTGAGTTCATTGGTGAAGCCGACCGCGCGATCTTCGCAGCGTTCGCTTTCGATATCATTTATCGTGAACTGAATGAACACACCGGCCAATTCAGAAATAGCTTTGCTGGCTCTGGCACAGGGTCCTTAGAAGTGACACGCCGCGTGAACTCGTTTGTTTCAGGCTGGGTTGAAGGTGCGCTTGAAAAGCTACCAACTATTACCCCAGACGACGAATCAAACAACAAGATCAATAATTACATTGATAAAGAATTCAAAAATATCGACCGTGAAACGTTCAAACAGCAACTGAGAGAAGCGATGAAAAACCTCACCGCCGATTATGAAGTTGGTTTGAAGAAAGGTCGTAAATTGTCTGTTAATCGACCAGTTGGCGGTACCCAGGCAGCTAAAAAGATAACTAAATCATAGAGCCGATGCACATTGGCTTAGGGTATTGATAGTGATTACTTTAGTCGTATCACTCGCCGAAGAAGATACGACTTAATTGACAACCACATATCGTATTAGACTTAACTATGAGGTCCCATTGTTTATCGTGTCCAATTTTCCCCCCTCATCATTTCTTAGAGCTCTATTTCTAGCCCTCATCTTTTCCACGATACCGTTGTCCACCACACATTTCGTGCACGCAGCAAGCAGTGATGAATTTTCACTAGAATCACAACCTCAAGATCCAGTTTCTCAATACCAATTGGCTCAAGCTTATGAATCGGGTGTCGACGTTCCTGTTAGCACCAGTGATGCATTGTATTGGTACACGCAGTCAGCAGAAAACGGCAACCCAAACGCGCAATTTAGACTGGGTGAATGGTACTTGGCAGGTACAGGTGTTGAACAAAGTAACAAGCTTGCTTTGGAATGGTTTATTAAAGCGGCGTTGCAAGGTAACCAGCGCGCACCTATCGAGGTAGCAAAACTCTACGAATCCTCGCTAGCACAAGACCTCCTTCAACCATTAGATAAAGCGCAGCTATGGTATGAAGCAGCCTTAAAAGATAATCCACAAGCAGAAGAGGGCTACAACCGCATTTTGGAAGCACAATTCAACCAGCAACGTGCAAAACAGATCTCTTCAATAGAACAGCTCGATGACAGCATCGACTCTGAAATAGACACCAGTCAGGGGGTATCTAAGCACGTTCAATCTAACCAAGCATCACGCTCTAACCTCTCCAGTTCTAA
>NZ_JBFRLG010000041.1:33836-101972 GCF_041469785.1 Vibrio sp. 10N.286.48.F5
AACCTCTCCAGTTCTAACCTAACTAGCTCTGACTATATGATTGGTGCTGCGTTGGCCGTGTTGATTTCAATCATCAGCATTATTGCGACGCTCGTTATCTCAAGAAAAAGACAAGCTCTAAAGTCGGGTGATTCGCGACAGCAACAACAATCACTTGAAGCGCAGCTTAGCTCGAAGGACCTTACGATTAAGCAGCAAAAACGCCAGCTGAACACTATGTTCCACGAATTGAAGAAGCAGAAAAACAGCAAAGGTCTGAGTAATTTGCAGGTGGCCTGCGCGCTATTTGGCTACACACCTAGCTCAATCCCCGACCAGAAAAGCATCAAGATCCGATACAAACAGCTATCAAAGATCTACCATCCAGATGGTCACGGATGTGACGAAGAAATGAAACGTTTGAACAATGCGCTAAAAACCATTTTACAAAATGTTACAAAATCGTAAACAAACACACATCTTCATTTTCCTAGATCTCAAAGATATCGATTTTATTGGTGTTGCAATCGATCCCCCTCTCAAAAATGGGTAACAAACTATTAACTAATGGGTCTTACTTGTGTCATAATTTGCGCCGAAAATACACCTGACTTAAACAGGTGAGGAGAGAATATGTTCACAATAGAAGGCGTTTGTGATTGGTGCAAAAAGCCAAGCCTAGTTAAAAAGCACGACTACCTAGATGGTAAGTGTCATCATGCATGTAACGAGTGCAATGATATTGCAACCATTGATGTTCGCCAGTTCAATATTGGTGAAATGGAAATGAGAGCAAAACTCTCCCAAGCGACATTGAGATAAGCAACACCGTGAAATATAAGAAAGCGCCTAAGGCGCTTTTTTTGTGCCTGTGGTTTTAGATCTTCTTTCTTCTTTCTTCTTTGTTCTCTCTTCTATACAGGTATATACAGTACTTTTCTGCAAAAACCAGTGTATACACCTGTATAAAGCTCACATTTATTCAACTTATGATACAAAACAGCAGATTCATTCAAATTTAATTTATCGAATACTTTCAATGGTTTAATCATTTACCATCCATAACCTCAGACGAAATCGTCCAATAATCCCGCAAAAAACGCTTGACCTTATAAGTAACTAAAACTACTGTATACACATACAGCATGTATATAAGGACAGCAAAATGATTCAAGCACACGTTAAAGCACAACACTCTAGCCCGCTAGTTCACTGCGCATTTACATCAGTTTCTCGTAAAAGCAAAAATTCAAACGAGGAAGCGTTGTTTGCAAGAATGGCGTTGCTGTCCAATCAACATCAGTGGTTACTGTTTACGGCTCAAACACCAAGACCATCGGCTAAGCAGCTTAAGCAACATAATGTTTGCTGCGACCGCGTTATTCATATGAAAGCCTCTCATCAAATGACTGAGGTAGAGACTGTCGAGAAAGCAATCCGCTCTAAGAATGCGAGCGCGATTGTTGCAAGTGCATCGATTGATCAGTTCAGCCAACAGTACCTAAGAACATTAGGGTTACGCTTTCAATGTGAAGTCTTCTTTATGGATGCAAATTCAGAGCGTATTCACTAAGCCACCTTGCTTAATAACATGTTGGCTTAATAACATTTTGGCTCAAAAACATGGTCCACAAACATAGCTTAATCTTTTAGCTAACAAACTTAATTTAACTTAAGAAACAATTCGCCAAAACACAGTCCAAACATACTGCCTTCCCCTGCCCTACAATTCGCCCATTTTTTAGCGGATTGTTAGGCGGGGGTTTTTATTTAAACAACAGATTTAGCAAACGTTTGCTTTTTCTCTGGAAGCAAATAGTAGATTGGGTATAATGCCCGTCTAATCATGTGCACACCGCACTTCTCTGTATGACGTTTGATAAAAGATAGGAATGTCTAAATGAGCCTTGCTGATCAAGTTCTTGCCGTAAATGATGACCTACCAATCCGTACTGATAAACCTGTCCACAGTGGCAAGGTTCGTTCGGTCTACTGGTTAACTGAAGAAGATAGCCAACGACTAATTAAAGAGAAAGGCTACGATGTAGCACCAGATGCGCCTTTAGCAATCATGGTGATCAGTGACCGTATCTCTGCATTTGATTGTATCTGGCGTGGTGAAGGGAATCTTAAAGGTGTTCCAGGTAAGGGAGCGGCTCTGAATGCTATCTCTAACCACTGGTTCAAATTGTTTAAAGACAACGGACTTGCTGACAGTCATATTCTTGATATCCCTCACCCGTTCGTATGGATTGTACAAAAAGCTCGCCCAGTCATGATCGAAGCGATTTGTCGTCAATACATCACTGGTTCAATGTGGCGTGCATACGCAAACGGCGAACGTGAATTCTGTGGTATCGAGATGCCTGAAGGCCTTGAGAAAGACAAGAAGTTGCCTGAGCTACTGATCACGCCTTCAACAAAAGGGATTCTGAAAGGTATTCCTGGCGTTCCAGAAGCTGACGATGTGAACATCACACGCAACAACATCGAAGATAACTTCGCAGCATTCAACTTTACTCAAGCAAGCGACATCGCGCATTACGAAAAACTTCTTAAAGAAGGCTTCAACGTAATCAGCCAAGCGCTAGCAAAAGTAGACCAAACCTTTGTTGATACCAAATTTGAGTTTGGCTACGTCAACGATGCTCAAGGCAAAGAAAAGCTTATCTACATGGACGAAGTCGGTACTCCAGATTCATCTCGCATTTGGGATACTCAGGAATATAACAACGGCAACATCGTTGAGAATTCAAAAGAAGGCTTCCGTCAGTTCTTGCTTAACTACTTCCCTGATGCCGACATTCTTTTGAATAAAGAGCGTATGCCAGAACGTGAAGCATTGGCTCGTGACAATGAACTTCCACTGGATTCACTAATGTCTCTGTCTCGCACTTACCTTGATATCGCAGCGAAAATCACAGGTGCGGAGATCGTACTGAGCGAAAATCCGAAGCAAGAGATCATCGATGTACTGCGCGCTGACTATGGTCTAATCGACTAGTCGCTTAATCTCAAAATAAAAAGCTCGAAAGCTAATAAGCTCGTAGACTCAAGTTTTAGATACTAAAAGGGCCTCAATATTTGAGGCCCTTTTTACGTGTACGTTTTTACTATTCCTCGAGAGAGATTATAGGCGAGCTGAAGTTACAGCTTAATCGTGAACTCTTCTCCAGAATTACCCGCAATCACTAAATGACTGCGCGATTCAATATACTCGATCTGCTCTTCTTCAAGTGAATATGGCATCACCACTTTGAGCTCATTGATCCCTTCCAGCTTAGCGAGCTTGAGTAAGGTAACAATGTTCGACTCATCACTTTTACGCGTCGACATTGATTTCAATGCCATCTGCCATAAACGATCCTCTGGGGTGCCCAACTCTTTAATGCTATCTCGCCAGACGGTACTGAACACTGGCGCAATTGTGGTGAGTGCTTCCAGAAAAGTCCATTTTTTACTGCATGAGGCGCCAAGAAATGTTGTGTAATCGAACTCTACACGCGTCTCTTCCTGTTTATCCATGATGTCCCCCGACACTTTGGCAACACAATATACTCAATATCTATCAACTCTTTCTTTATAGCAATAGGATATAGAAGAATAGTCTTTTATGACCTTTTGATTGGTTAAAAAGGCATATAAAAATCAAACTTGTAACAAAATAAGCACTGAAAAATCATATATGCATCTATTTGATTAATATTTTAGAGATAAAACTTATCCATCTATTTGATATCAATTATTCGACTCGCTTTTTTGAACTGAATACGCCAACCAGACCATGTCGGTAGCTCCCAACGTTTTGGCGATAACTTTCGGCTACCCGACTGATAATGGACGTAAATCAGCTTTCTTGCGGGCAAGTATTCAACATCGAGTTGCAAGTCGGCAAGGCTCAATGCAAACGGGTATTTTTCCGAAAATTCTGAGTAGAGCCAAGTTGGAATGCCATCGAACGGTATGTCTGCATGATCGAACATTTCCAATTCGCTGACATCAGTAACACCTAGTACTTCAAGCTGCTCTATAAACCATAACTCAAAGTTAATGTTCTCAATTTCTGGTGTGTATTTAGTTTGTTCATCGAGACCAAGTTTCACATACAACTGCCAGTGTTTGATTTCTTGAGTGCGAGCCTTTGCAAAACCGGGAAGCTGCTCTCCATTTAACACAAGGTCGACGATAGGTTTTAACGATAGTTGCCCTTCAGCGGCGACGAGTTTGGTTGTAATCGTGCGGCCTGCGTACACCAATGCCATCTCGGTAAAAACACCATCATCATTCACAACGGTTTCGCCTTGCTCCCACTCTCCTAGTTCAGCATCAATGAGAAGCTCAAGAGGAATGGGTGTCGTGACCGTCGCTAAGGTCAGTGTTTGCTTAACGCCTCTTCCCGGCAAGCTGTGAGTATCCAACACCAACATCGCTTGTGCATTATCAGGGAAACGGTTCTGACGACCGAGCACCACTTCTAAAACACCATTGGCAAAGGCTTCTTTCCTTTTCAGTCGGCGCACAAACACCAGTTCAGGATGCAGATTCACAATGGTCTTGAGCAATTCAATGCGTTGGAAACGTGACGCGACTTCTAGCTGAGGAAGTTCAAATACCTCCCGCATTTGCTTCGCCAATCCTTGAGCTTCATTCAGAGCCTGTTGGTCGATGTCTAAATGCGGATATTCTCGACCGCGCACAATCTGAATCAACAGGCTTAAATCACACCCTTCCTTCTCTTGTTGCGCGAGCGCTTCAAGATGTTCTGCATTGTTTGGTAACTGATACAAGCGAGCAGGAACGGACAGCGCCGCAGTGAGATCAACCATCGCCTCTTTTAATGCTTTGGTTTTGATTCGAGTAACGATATCGGCATACAAAGCATCAATCGGCAACGGATACAGCTTTTTACCATGCTCGGTAACTTGATGGTCGGCGTTAATCGCTTCCATCGTCAGCAAGGTTTGAGTTGCACTGTTGAGTGATTTCTCTGGAATAGGGTCAAGGAAGGACAAGCTCTCAAGCGGAGATCCACAACATGCTGCGGCCAACATAGGTTCAGTCAGCTCTTCACGCTGCAATTCAGGCGGTGTGACTAACTCTAACGCCGCATGTTCACCATATAGACGCACGCAAACGCCATCCATTACCCTACCCGCGCGGCCAGCTCGCTGTTTGGCACTCGCTCGTGATATGGATTTAAGCATCAGTGTGGCTCTGCCATTACGCTGAACGGTGCGTCTCTCTAATCCTGAATCTATCACCACGCCAATGTCAGGAATGGTTAATGAGGTTTCTGCAACGTTGGTCGCAAGGATGACCTTTCTCAAACCATTACCTTCAGTATGGATATTCCGACCCGATAACGCTGAATCTCGCTCTGTATCACTGACCGACGCATGCAATTTAACAACTTGGATATCTGGATTTTTCGCTAAGGCTTGTTCGCATTGCACGATCTCTTTTTTACCCGGTAGAAAAACCAACATATCGCCAGAAGAAGCGATCAACTGATGATTAACTTCTTCCACGATACGCTGCTCTAGATGTCGGATATCAGGCAGTGTTCTGGATTCATTCGCTCTGTGCTCAATCTCAACTTGATAGGTTCGCCCTTCACAGCTTATGCGATTCGCATCCAAATAATGAGCAAGGCGTTCACCCTCAATGGTTGCTGAAGTGATCACCAAACGATGGCTCGCTTTTTGTTTCAGAATCGCCACCAGCAGATCAATGTCCCAGCGCCTCTCGTGAAACTCATCCACCACGATCACATCAAAACTAGCTAATCCATCTTCTGATAACCAACGCAGCGCGATACCGGGCGTCACAAAAACAACGTTAGTTTGCTCGTTGTATTCCGACTCAAGCTTAATCGCATAGCCCACTTTGCTACCCAACTTCTCGCCTGATCGCTGCGCGAGATATTTAGCCAGTGATGTACACGCGATGCGTCTTGGCTCCACCACTAACACTCGTCCATGCTGAGAAGCCCAAAGTGGCAGGCGCGTTGATTTACCTGATCCGGTTTCCGCCTCTACGACAAGGTGAGAATTAGCGATTTGTTCGTGGAATACGTTTTGATAAGCATCGATGGGAAGTAATGACATAAAATGGCGAGTAGCGAAAAAGTGTGAGCAAAGTATAACGAATTATCGTGTTGAAATTCGATAAGTGTGGGACAGAGGTAAGAATATCATTTTGTTTGCTCAGATCGCGGAGAAACTATTTACAATTGAATAACTAAACCGTTATCATTTTTTAGTTACCCTTTCTCCCATATTAGGCATCCAATGAACAACGATAAACGCCCTCTATATATCCCTTATGCTGGTCCTGCTCTACTAAGTACACCTCTTCTAAACAAAGGCAGCGCATTCTCTGCTGAAGAGCGCAGTTCTTTCAACCTTGAAGGTTTGTTACCGGAAACAACCGAAACAATCCAAGAGCAAGTAGGACGTGCATACAAACAATATTGTAACTTCGAAAGTGATATGGATAAGCATATCTACCTTCGTAACATCCAAGACACTAATGAAACGCTTTTTTATCGTTTAGTTCAAAACCACATCTCTGAAATGATGCCTATCATTTATACGCCAACAGTTGGCGCAGCATGTGAGAACTTCTCAAATATTTACCGTCGTGGCCGTGGTCTGTTTATCTCATACCCGAACCGCGATCGTATCGATGACCTACTGAATAATGCGACAAACCACAACGTTAAAGTTATCGTGGTTACGGATGGTGAGCGTATTCTTGGTTTGGGAGACCAAGGCATCGGTGGTATGGGTATTCCAATTGGTAAGCTAGCACTTTATACAGCTTGTGGCGGTATCAGCCCAGCTTACATGCTACCAATCGTGCTCGATGTGGGTACTAACAACCCTCAACGTCTTGCTGACCCAATGTACATGGGCTGGCGTCATCCTCGTATTACGGGTGCTGACTACGATGCATTCGTTGAAGAGTTCATCCAAGCGGTTCAACGCCGTTGGCCTGATGCATTAGTTCAGTTCGAAGATTTCGCACAAAAGAACGCAATGCCACTGCTTGAGCGCTACAAAGATCGCATCTGTTGTTTCAACGATGATATCCAAGGCACAGCAGCCGTAACGGTTGGTTCTCTACTTGCAGCATGTAAAGCAGCAAACAGCAAACTTTCAGATCAACGCATCACCTTCTTAGGTGCGGGTTCTGCAGGTTGTGGTATTGCTGAAGCTATCATTGCCCAAATGGTGTCTGAAGGTATCAGCGATGCACAAGCTCGCTCTCAAGTTTACATGGTTGACCGTTGGGGTCTGCTACAAGAAGGCATGCAAAACCTGCTTGATTTCCAACAGCGTCTGGTTCAAACCAACGAAAACACCAAAGACTGGGAAAGCGATGGCACTGGTTTCTCTCTACTAGACGTAGTTCGCCACGCGAAACCAACCGTATTGGTTGGTGTGTCTGGTGCTCCAGGTCTATTCAGCAAAGAAGTCATCAAAGAGATGAACCTACACAGTGAACGCCCTATCGTGTTCCCACTGTCGAACCCAACAAGCCGTGTTGAAGCGACGCCAAACGACATTATTCGTTGGACTGATGGCCAAGCACTTGTTGCGACAGGTAGCCCATTTGAGCCAGTCGTTCACAACGGCACAACTTACCCAATCGCTCAGTGTAACAACAGCTACATCTTCCCAGGTATTGGCCTTGGTGTATTGGCTGTGAATGCTTCACGCATCACTGACGAAATGCTAATGGAATCAAGCCGTGCACTTGCTACGTGTTCTCCACTAGCAATCAATGGCACAGGTGCTCTACTTCCACCATTGGAAGAGATCCACACGGTATCTAAGAAAATTGCTCTTGCGGTAGGTAAAAAGGCGATTGAACAGGGCGTTGCTCTAGAGATCACTGAAGAAGCACTGCAACAAGCGATTGACCAGCACTTCTGGCAGCCAGTTTACCGTCGCTACAAGCGCACGGCATTCTAATAAAGCGTACTGCGCTTGGAATAAAGAGCGTTAACGACTCTTATATGAGCCTCTGCAATTGCAGGGGCTTTTTTCTTTAAACTGTCTTGTCTTTTTAACTGATTTTTCTCATTTTTATTTGGTATTATCGAGCACTCAAAAATTAATGCTCAGTGAAAGGACCATACCGAGAGTGAAATTTGATTCTCACATTATCCGTAGCTACATAAAAAAAGCTTACAAAAAACTGCAAGGTTTTCTGTTTGGCGCTTTCCTCGTGTTCTTAGTAGGCAGCGCTGCGGTTATTGCGATCGATTATTGGGTTTCATGGCAAGCGGAAGATCGCATCATCTACGATATAGATGAAGTGCCCGAGCTTGAGGTCGCCGTTGTGCTTGGCACAAGCAAATATTTGGGTAGAACACTCAACGACTATTATAAACATCGAATTGAAGCCGCGATTGAGCTGTTCGATCGTGAAAAAGTTGACCAATTTCTACTGAGTGGCGATAACGCTCATCGCTCTTACAATGAGCCGTGGACGATGAAACGCGACTTGTTGAAAGCGGGTGTCCCCGATGAACGCATCAATCTAGATTACGCAGGTTTTAGAACCTTGGACTCGATTGTTCGCGCTAAAAAGATATTCGATACTGATAATTTTCTGATCATCACTCAGAAATTCCACTGTGAAAGAGCGCTCTTCATCGCCAATTCTTACGATATTCATGCGCAGTGTTTGGCGGTTTCAGGACCAACTCACCATTCGGGAACCTCAATACGTTTACGTGAAGTGTTTGCGCGCACCAAAGCATTCCTTGATCTGTATATTATGGGGACAACGCCAAAGTTCCTTGGACCTAAAGAGCCGATTCAACCGAGTCCAAAACCGGAATCATTTCCGATTCCAAACCCTATTACTGACCCCACTGTAAACCCTGTTGTAGACCCTACAACAAGCCCTATTTTAGAACCAGCAGAGACCGATGTGTAGAAAACTACACATTTTGAATTTGTTGCCTCACACTTCCCCATTGTTAAGCAAAAACACACCAACACTCCTTTATTAACTTGAGTAACATTCTTCCAACAAAGTCTGACCCTACATCAAGCTATATACCTCGAAAATAATAAGCACGACTCAATGAAGTCGTGCACCAATAAAACGAGGATAACAAAAGGAGCGTCTTATGACGGCACTTGTTACTACACTGAAACACTGGTTGTTTACCCGCAACAGCATGATATTAATTGGTAATTTCACGTTATTTGCACTTTTGCTCAATAATCTTCCTTTCGAAGCGCAAGTGAATACGGGTTTGAGTATTCTCGTGTTCGTTGCCATTTTATGGTTAACAGAAGCGATTCACGTCAGCATCACCGCTTTGCTCGTTCCCCTATTGGCTGTCTTGTTTGGTGTATTCAACACGCCCGCTGCGCTGGCTAACTTTTCGAACCCAATCATCTTCTTGTTCATGGGTGGCTTCGCATTGGCAGCCGCGCTGAACAAGCAAGAGTTAGATAAAGCGATTGCTGACAAAGTACTGTTGATTGCAAAAGGCAGAATGTCAGTCGCCGTGTTCATGCTGTTCGGTGTGAGTGCGGGTCTATCCATGTGGATCTCTAACACAGCCACCACAGCAATGATGCTTCCTCTTGTTCTAGGCATCATGAACAAAGTTGACCAAAGTGAAGACCGTAACACCTACGTGTTCGTACTATTGGGTATCGCTTACTGTGCTTCAATCGGTGGTATCGCAACCTTAGTGGGTAGCCCACCAAACGCAATTGCTGCCGCAGAAGTTGGTTTAAGTTTCACAGAATGGATGGCGCTAGGTCTACCTATCTCAATGATCTTATTGCCAATCACAATGGTTGTCCTGTACGTGATGACTAAGCCAAAGCTCGACCATAAATTTGAGCTAGACCACGCTCCTGTAGAGTGGACAAACAGCAAAAAAATCACACTGTCTATCTTCCTTTTAACCGTAACGCTTTGGATATTCGGAAAACCAATCAACGCAATGATTGGCGGATTCTCTAAGTTTGATAGCTTGGTAGCGATTGGTGCCATTGTACTGCTTGGCGCTTCTAGAGCGGTTGAATGGAAAGACGTTGAGAAGACAACGGATTGGGGTGTGCTTATCCTGTTCGGTGGCGGTATCTGTTTAAGTAACATTCTGAAAGCGACCGGAACCAGCGTATTCCTAGCACACTCACTAAGCGGATTTTTAGAAACAGCAGGTATACTTCTTACGATTCTAGCCGTAGTAGCGTTCGTGGTATTCCTAACGGAGTTTGCGAGTAACACAGCGAGTGCGGCATTGCTTGTCCCTGTATTTGCAACCATTGCTGAAGCGCTGGGTATGTCACCTGTTATCTTATCTGCACTGATTGCGATTGCCGCATCTTGTGCCTTCATGCTACCAGTCGCGACACCACCTAATGCGATTGTATTTGGCTCTGGTCACATCAAACAAAAAGAAATGATGCGAGTCGGTATGGTGTTGAACTTAGTTTGTATCCTAGTACTAACACTGTTCGCTTGGATCTTCTGGTAAGCACTAACGCCCTATAGACTTATGTTTATAGGCAAGAGCTTATAGGAATGCCCCCAAAACTGGTTGAACTTCCCCCGGCTCAACCAGTACAAAAATGCCCGTTCAGCTAACAAGATCAGCTAAACGGCCATCTAAAAACAAGAAACGCTTTTCCCTTTTGGTGGCCCCGCGCCACCTTTTTTGTATCAACTTGCCACCAAGCACTCATTACCGTTCTAAGATCTGGCTCTCACGCCACACTTGGCACCAAACGCGTCCAACCTAACAGCAACATAGAAGCACACATAACCCAAACGACAGTGGCTAAAGAAAGCGTCGATACCAAATTGTAGCGATAACTGAACACATAAACCGCGCCAAGATAAGCCGCGTATGGCACAAGCGAGAACAAACCAAAGAGTGCCGTGGTACGTAACTCCACCATGGTTTGTTCCGTGCCAACAATGTAGTGAGCAATCAGAGCAAAGGTCGGAAACAACGGTACTAAGCCTGCTATGTAAAAGCTCTTACTTTTCGACAGCAGCGCAATCAACAAAACAGCCGCCGCACCAAGCAAACATTTAAAGAACAGTGAGATCATTTTTTATACGCTATCCAAGCAAATCAACAAAGGCTCTAGAGGGTAAACTCATATAGCGCCCATAAAAATGCCACACGTCACATATGCACGTGTGGCTTATAAACTAACCAAAACAATTTTCAGATTAGTGACTCAAGATCACCTGATTTCGGCCTGAATGCTTCGCTTGATATAGAGCTTCATCAGCGCGAGCAATGGTCTCTGTCACCCGCTCTTGTTTCATCTCAGCAATACCGATACTGCAAGTGAGTGGATCGCCATGAACCCAAAGGTGCTGACTGACTAAAAGTCGGATTTTCTCGGCCTTTCTTTGTGCTTCGCCAAGATCAGTCTCCGGGCAAAAAACAATGAACTCTTCACCACCCCACCTCACTAATTTGTCGGAAGCGCTGATCGAACTGCCGACCACCATGCTGAATTCTCGTAAAATATGATCACCCATTTGGTGTCCGTATTTATCGTTGACGCTCTTGAAGTAGTCAATGTCGAGATACAACATACTCAACTTTCCATGCCCCTGCTTTACCTGCTGAGACTGCATTTTTAGCCAATCACGAATCGCGTGTCGGTTGAGAATCCCAGTCAGTTCATCACGATGAGCCTTTTCTGAAAACTCAAAGTTTTGCTCTCTCAGTGCTCGATTGACGTTCTTTAAGTGATGATGTCTTTTCTCTGCGATCACCATGCGTTTTCTTGAACGGTTTAACTCAGACAATAAGAATACGGTGCCTGTACCAACCCAAACAAACAGTAAGATAAGGAACAAGCTTTCGCCTGAAATATAAGATCCCTCGAACTCAATACTACGGATGACTATTCTGTGGTGACCCAGTTTCGCACCAGACGCAGTAGCAAACTCGACCATATTCACATTCGAATACTCAGGCGCTGAATGCTCTAGCGCAATCTCGTTATCCGCTAACCACCATGTCATTACTTGCAGGTTTTTGATCGGAATCTCTATCACACCACCATCCACGCCAGGAGAAAACTCCATTCCGTTGTACTTATGCGTGTACTCGTCATCAGGAACCGAATAAGCAGGATTGTAATTACGCAGGTAAGTTCGCAAACGACCGCTAGAATCGGCCTCCGCATGGTAATCAATATTGACTCTAAAGGTGTGGTACTGAGAAAGGTCAAGGCCAGTGGTAATGTCTGGGTTGATACGAATCGATAGGCCGCAATAAGGCCACGGATACTCAGACTTTTTAAGCTCACAGTCGAGAATATACTGACCATTTTGATAAGATAATTGGGACGTACTGACGCCTCTATCCACTTGATCGCTGGTCGCGATAAACTCATATTTATGCGGCGTAATTGCCGTTATCACACGATTTCCGCTCACACGGTAATACTGGACAATCGCCAGTGTCGTGATAACTAAAAAGATGACTATTTTATGGATCCACTTCACGTCTAAGCTTCCGGCTTAAGGTCCCTATAGTTGGGATTTCACGATAAAAAATAAGTTAGGTAAATTAGTGATCTTAATGCCAATAATTTACTAAAAAACGTTATATCACGCCTGAACAAAATGTCATACCATAATTTTGAGCGAGCGTTTACTCATCAATTATCCATCGCAATAATCAAGTAATATTGCGTATTAAAACGGACTCTATTTGTTATACTCATCGCATAATCATCGTTAACCGTAGCGCCTGCTTACAGAGCGTCCGAGTCGACGAAATAATAATCAAAATACAACGAGTAATGTCATGTCTTTATTAGCAAAAGGAACACTCAAGAAAATGAGTGCTTCGCTCGATGGTGCGGTTACCTACCGTTTACCTGTCGGTGAAGAGTTTGTAGAGCTAAACCCTCTGATTGGTAAAACCATCAACCTTACCCATACCGGCAATATTTTTTGTTGTTCGTGTGGTAAGAAAACCAAGAAAAGCTACTCTCAAGGCCACTGCTTTGTGTGCATGAGAAAGCTAGCAAGCTGCGACATGTGCATCATGAAGCCAGAAACTTGCCACTACGATGAAGGTACTTGTCGTGAGCCTGAATGGGGCGAAGCGAACTGCATGGTTGATCACTTCGTTTACCTATCGAACACATCAAGCCTTAAAGTGGGTATCACTCGTCATACTCAAATCCCGACTCGCTGGATTGACCAAGGTGCTACTCAAGGCCTACCAATCTTGAAGGTAAAAACTCGTCAGATTTCTGGCCTGATTGAAGTTGAGTTAGCCAAACACATTGCCGACAAAACCAACTGGCGCACGTTGCTAAAAGGCGACGGTGACGATATGGAGTTGGTAGAAAAAGCCAAAGAACTCTTGCCACTAGTAGAAGATAAGATTCAAGAGATCAGAGCGAAGTTTGGCGACGATGCAATCGAGATTCTTAGTGAGAACATCACTTCACTGAGCTACCCAGTTGAGCAGCACCCGATGAAGATTGTGTCGCACAACTTTGATAAGAACCCTGAAGTATCTGGCGTGCTGCAAGGTATTAAAGGCCAATACCTTATCTTGGATACTGGTGTGATTAACATCCGTAAATTTGGCTCTTACGAAGTAGAAGTGTCTGCATAACTTGTAGAACTTAAACATTTCTTATAGTTAGAAGCGCTTAGTGAATAGCCAAAAAATAAAATGCCCTCAAGTGATGACTTGAGGGCATTTTTCGTTGTCGATCCTATTCGCTTTCGATGACGATTTTAGGCGTTAGAGCGCAACCACATCTCCGTCTACACAATTCTTGCCGTTGGCTTTCGCGCGATAGAGAGATTGATCGGTTAAATTCACGAGTGCATCAATCGTGACACCGTCTTCACAGGCTTGGCTATCACTGATTCCGATACTGACACTCGAATTAAATCGTAACTGTTCATCGATTCTGAATTCAACTTGATTGAACTGTTGGCGAATCTCTTCTGACACTTCATGTGCTGTTTCAAGAGACGTGTTTGGGATAAATATAATGAACTCTTCGCCACCCCAACGGCCTGCGACTCCGCCGGCTTTCTCGGCACTGCGCTTGGTAATATTAGCCAAAGCACAAATGACCTCATCACCGACCATATGACCGTAAGTGTCATTAATCGACTTAAAATCATCGATATCTAGCAGCATACAAACAAGGTAGTTTTTAGAGGACATGTGCTCTCTCAACCACTCATAAATCGCTCTGCGGTTAAGTAAGTCGGTCATTTCATCGAAGTTCGCTTGGTGAACCAATTGCTTTTCCAACATCACCTTTTGAGTCACATCTTCGAGCACAACCTGAACGGCCGGCTGACCTTGCCAAGTAATCGCATTATCGTAAATATTGAAGAATCGATGAATGCCATCGAACCCAATGTTTTCAACCACAGTGCTGGTTCCCGACAACTCACCCGACACGATCGCTTGATAGTGCTTACTGATGCCATCCGTATTCTGTTTTGGCACCAATGTAAGGATAGAGTCCAGCTTTAAAACCTCTTCTATGGAAGAACCACCCTGCATTTTAACCCACGATTGATTGACCATCAGCGGTTTGAACTCTCGGTGAACCAAGATGCCCTGCCCAGATTGCATGATCATATCGTGATACATCTTATCTTGTTCACGCACCGCATTTTGTAGCTGAATCGCAGGGGAAAGATCGATCACCGTGACTTGCAGTGCTGGCCGACCTTGCCACTCTGTCACATGGTCGATAGAAAGCACAGTGAACTCTCTGCCATTACGATCAATATTGGTATAGGTGTGAACCTGAGGGTCGCGTTGACCACTGATCGTTTCAAGGTAATTTTGATAGGCTAAAACATGGTATTCTTCTGAGATTAGATCTAGGAAGCTATCTATATTAGTAAGTAGTTCTTCGGGTGATTGGTATCCATAGATGCGAGCATAATTAGCGTCTACACTAACTACATTCATATCTTGAATAGTTATTACACCGTACGTGGATTCGAAATTTATTGAAGACATTGCCAACTCCGCACTCTCGCTACACTCCACAAACTGGAGCATAACAACACATCCTACCAACGCTTCCACACAATCTTTCACGCGTTAGGGGCATTAATATGGTATCTAGTATATCGTACTGCTACAGGCTTCTCTACAATTCTATCGCTAACACGAGTCACTAAAAGTAGACAAGTATCTCAATCCTATTACTCGCGTCAAAAAACAAAAAAAGATAACGTATATCTATGTAAGCATTAGCTTTTCTTTTTTCCGCTTTCAAGTTGGTAGCTAGAGCTAATCACGACTCTTTTCAAATCCGTTCATTATTCACTTCTATCTTGTTGGCTGTTCGCTTGAAACCTTGTCGGTTATTCATTCCAATCCGAAAAGTAAGCGACTAAGAAGTCGATCGCTAGTCTTGCTCTCTGGGGTAAAAAACGGCGGTTTTGATATACGACCCAACTGCTGGTTCCTGCTCCCCAATACTCTTCAAGCACTGGGACAAGCTTTCCATTACTAAGGCCACCATTGAAGCTGCTTTTGGGTAGGTAGACAACACCAAGCCCCTCTTCACATGCTTTCAGTACTGCACTCGAATTGTTGCTGCGCCAGCGCCCATGCACTCGCACCGCATTTAACGGTTTACCCTCTTTCTCAAATAGCCACTGATCACTGTTGGCGATAATACAGCTGTGCATTTTTAACTGCTCTGGATGAGTCGGCGTACCAAATTGCTCTATGTAGTCTTTACTGGCTGCCGCCGCCATCGGGCGATCGACGAGCTTTCTTGCCACCAATCCTGAATCGTCCAATCGGCCATAACGAATCGCGAAATCGATGCCATCTTCGATGAAGTTAACCATCTTGGTATTGAAATTCATTTCTATGGTGAGCTCAGGATGATCTTTAGCAAATGCCATCAGCGCCGCCGCGACATGGTTTTCTGCAAACGCGCCTGCGGCACTCACACGCAAAGTACCGCTAAGCTGAGCCTGCTGAGAAGTCACTTGCTCGTTCGCTTGCTGAAGCCCAATGACCAAATCTCTACACTGCTGATAATAGGTATGACCCGATTCGGTCAGGCTCACCATTCGTGTAGAGCGTGCAAGCAGTGCCACACCCACTCTCTCTTCTAACCTTGAAACTTGGCGACTTACATGACTGGTACTGCAACCCAGTTGTTTTGCTGCTGCAGAAAAGCCGTGACATTCGGCTACCGCCACAAACTCATTAATCCCTTCAAAGCTATCCATACTTCACCTGTTAACGTCTAACGAATTCACATTCGACTAATTCACATCTTACTATTGCTATATAGCAATAATGTTTTGCCTATTCGGCATATTATCACTCAAATGGTTTACTACTAGTATTACAGGTAACGAAACAGCGGCATCTAAATTGAAAACTTTGGTTTTCTAAATAAAAACCACGATGCCTAAAGAAAAACCACAACGCTGAAACCAAACAAACGTGCTCAAAGGGACAAATCATGAAAAAAATACTAATACCTGTAACTAACCACGCAACACTAGGCGACACAGCTCAAGCGAACGGTACTTACGCGCCTGAACTGACTCATGCTCTGAAAGAGATCATTGCTGCGGGTTTTGAGTACGACATCGCGTCTATCAAGGGTGGTAAAGGCCCATTGTATGGGACAGATATTGAAGGGGATTCAGTAAACGCTGAGATCTTGGCTGATGATGACTTCCAGAACCGCATTAACAACACGATTCCTGTAAGCCAAATTAACGTAGAAAGCTACGATGCTATCTTCTACCCAGGTGGTTTCGGTTTGCTTTCTGACTTAGCAACCGACGAGCAATTCGCAACGATTGCAGCTAAGCACTATGAAGATGGCGGTGTGATCGCATCTGTATGTCACGGCCCAGCAGCACTGCTTCCGATTGTTTTAAGCAACGGCGAGAAGCTATTGAGCTCAAAATCGGTGACTGGCTTTACTCGTGAAGAAGAGATCGACTTTGGCACAATCAATGACATTCCGTTCTTATTGGAAGAGTCTCTTGCTCGCAGCGCAGCGCGTTTCAACAAGGTTCAACCTTGGCAAGAGCTTGTGATTGTTGATGAGCGAGTGATTACTGGCCAAAACCCAACCAGCGCGCACGCAGTAGGTGCAACTCTAGTTAAGCAGCTGTCTTAGTTAAATCAGAAACTTAATCGAGTAACGGTTTTAGTCTTAGTAACCGTCCTAATAGAATAACTGTCGTTAAACAGATATAAGCTCAATCAAATAAAAAGAGCATGCTTCCTACTCAATATTCTTGAGAGAAGCATGCTCTTTTTTTCGATCTAAAGGCACAAACGCAAAGGTCAGTGCCTTCTTATTAATTACTTCTTGCTAATATTTTCTCACTAATGGCTTCTCGCTAGTTACTTCGCAAGACCCCTTCAAGCACATTGAACAACAAGTCGATCTCTTCAATCGAGTTGTAATGCATACAACCAATACGCACCACGCCCTGCTCTTCAATACCCAACTGTTTCACCAAACCTAATGCGTAGAAGTGACCATTCCAAACACAGATATTATGCTCGCCCAACTTCTTAGCGATGAACTCTGGGGAGTGCTCATCAAAGGTAATCGCAAAAGTCGGGGTTCTTAGGTTCGAATCAAATTCGGTTTTCCCGTAAAGCTTTGCCCCTTCTAGATCAGACAAGCGTTTAAGGAAGTACTCACTCAGTTGGCTTTCATGCTTATTATAAAGCGCGTAGCTTTGCTCTAAACGAGAACGCAATGAGTCGGTTGACTCACCAAACTGCGCCAAGTAATCTACCGCCGCAATCACACCGGCAAGGCCTTCAAAGCTTTGTGTTCCAGTTTCAAATCGACCTGGGCCGATATTGGTTGCAGGCTCAACCTTGTAAGGCTTTAACGTGTGTAGCCATTGAGGCGCAACATAAGCAATGCCCACATGCGGGCCGAAGAACTTATACGCTGAACACGCTAAGAAATCACAATTCAGTTGCTGAACATCAATCAAGTGGTGTGGCGCGTAATGCACGGCATCGACATAAACCTGAGCACCATGTTGATGTGCTAGTTCGATCACTTTCGCCATATCAACAATCGAGCCCGTCGTGTTCGAAGCAAACGTGACTGCGACAAGCTTGGTTTTCTCGTTAAGCAGCGATTCAAAATGCGCCATATCCAAACTGCAATCCGACTCGTCGACACGAACCTGGCGAACAATTGCGCCTTTGTCGTCTGCCGCTTGCTGCCAGCTCGATACATTTGAGTAATGGTCTAACGCCGTAACGATTACTTCATCGCCCTCTTTCCAATCGCGGCTGATCGCTCGGCTCAATTGGAAGGTCAGAGATGTCATGTTCGCGCCGAACACAACGTTGCCAGAAGACTCCGCATTAAGCAGTGCTTGCGCCGCTTCTCTTGCTTGCTGCATTAAGCTCGTGGTCTTTTGGCTAGAAAAATAGTGGCCACCTAGGTTTGAATTAAAATGCCCTAGGTATTCGGTCATTGAAGCTAAAACATTCTCAGGTACCTGAGAGCCACCCGGCCCATCAAAAAAGGTCACCGGCTTACCGTTATGGTATTGGCCTAGCGCGCTAAACTGCTGGCGCACATCATTAAGAGTGAAGGACATTGCGCGCATCCTTAGCCGTTAGAACAAACACATCCATGTAGCCCATCTCGCCGTGGTCTATGGTACGAATCGGTTGTGCATTGTGCCAAAGCTTACTATCAGCAAGCATTGCTACTTCACCATCGCCTAACACTTTTCTGAAGAACGGTGCTTCGTGGCTATCTTGATAAAGCATCACTTCACCACCCACAATGTTGTGGCGAGTAACACCAATGATCGCGATGTGGTCAAAACCGTCCTGGTGAACACCTTCTGGTGCAACTTGAGTCTCTTCAAAAATAGCGGCAATTCGAATCTGATGGATTTCGATTTCTTGCCCGTCTTCAAGCCCATTGGTTTCAATAAACAGTTCACACATTTCTTGCATGCCTTCACTGCCTAAAATATTCGCTTCAATCGGCTCGAACTGACGAACAACGTCACCTTGAAAGTGATTAATGTTTTCAGACTGAACAAAGTTATGTTTGTCTTGCTCAACGACTTGTCCATTACTGAATTGAACCACCGAGTATCTTCTCAATCGAAACTGGCCATCCGCATGCTCTGTGCTTGGTAGCTTAGAGAATGATGGTGACAACTCCTCAACCGCGTGATTACTGAGGTGGGTAATATGTAGGGTGTTTTCGTGAGCATGTAACATCATCGACTCCTTAATGATTGTTAATTTACTTTCGATATTTAACGTTTTGTTTACATAAAGGATACTTGAAGATCTTGCCAAATCAACATTAAACAATCATTTATCCCGTCAGATTTAATAATTCAGACACTAAACCCAACTTGAAAATAAAAAGCAGTGTATAACACCAGAATAAAAGATGACCAACTCTTAAAACCAGCACACTCCACTAGCTAGTTATAAATGCCTGCAAATTTAAATTTAACGATATTATTAACTGGTAAGTCATGTTTCATATTGTGTCAGCCCTTTCGCTTCAATACGCCAGCCTCCTTGCATGAACTCAAGTACCACGCTCGCCATCATTCATTTCTATGCTTTTGCACAGCAAAATACGACCTACCTATCAATTGCCAAGCTATTGATTATTTACACAACAAACTGAAATTGGTTAATTTATGAGTACGCCAGAAACCAAACGCCTTTGCTTGCGCGTCTGGAACAGATCGAGTTCGGGGGGAACTCGGCCGCCCTCAAATAGAGTGCTTTCTAATAAAACCTACAATTATAAATGATGCGTTTATTTGGAATATGATGGTCTGCCTTTATGTCCTAACTTAGAATTCGTTAAAAATAGGCGACTATAAAGATTGGGAATGTTCTACACAAAACAGATGAGAGGGTAAGCAAGCTTGAAAGATTGGTTGCTAAAAGAGCCACCTTTGGTGACATTTACACCAAAAGTCAAAACGAAAATAAGTTAACTAGACTTAAAACGATTCACTTAGAAAATAGGGAATTTAGCTAACACTCAATTTCACTGGACTGATTTTTAAAACCGTTCTTCGAGCGCTTCTGCTGGTACATTCGCTGGTCAGCTAAGCTCAAACACTCAGAAAAATTGACACATTCAAAACTAGATGCGCTTCCAAAACTGAGGCCAGACTGAGGCCAATCAGCACTGCGAATTTGCTCTTCCACCTGAGTCACTCTAAGCTCAATCTGAGAATAGAGAGCCTCAACTTGTTTCTCTTTATCCACTTTCAACAACCAGATAAATTCGTCGCCACCAGCTCGATAAACCATTCCAAGGTCTGTAAATTTTTCTCGCATCATGCGGCTGGTGTATTCTAAAAAGCGATCCCCTTCATCATGACCATAAGTATCATTAATCGATTTAAGGCCATCACAATCGATGAAGACGATACAATAGGAATGATGTACTAATTGTTTACTCGCATCATTAAAATCCAGCCGGTTTCCAAGCCCCGTTAAACTATCCACCCTCGACTGGATATAGGTTTTCTGATGTTGATGTTGTTGAATCCGCAACCATTCAGTCAGTGACAATAAAATGCAGGTACAATCTATTGCTAATGCAACAACAACGATGACTTCTGTCGATCTCTGAGTCGGCAATGGTGCAAAATGCGCAAAAATGTAATATACCAAAGCCGTGCCATAACAAAGACCACCGATCAAATAATATTTAGCGACAAAGTTTCGTTGACAAACCATCAATACGCCAGTCACTATCATTGTCGGCACCCAGATTGCCGCAATTAAATGGGACATAACAAAAGTCAACGAAAACGGGGCAAAGACATTAATAAACCCGATAATGACACACAGCCAACTAAAGGCCTGAAAGGTAAGATTAATACGAATAAAATGCTGCGGAAATCCAAACAATAATCTTGTGTAATAGCAAGAAAAAGCAACCGCAAACGGAAACAATACCATTCCAAAATAAACTGGGTTCCAGCTTTGGCTTGGTAATAAGTACCCCCAAGCGCCTGAAGCGGCGAACCATCCCAGGCCATGTAGCCCAACATAACCAGCACAAGCCAGTGTGACTGGATGTTTAGTTTGAAAGTAACAAAAAAGAGCGAAAACTCCCAACGTTAGCATGACAGTAATAGAAGCTAATGTGAGCGTATTGTTGCGGAAAACGTGAATATAAAATGGATATTCAGGTTGAAGAGTGAAGTTAACTGCCTTTGGAAATTTCTTTGCTTCCAAGTAGAGCCAAAGTGTTCCAGATTCCTCCGCATTCAATATTAACGGGAAGCTTTGCCTATGCAGATGCAAGATACTCTTGTTACTTAATTGGCCAAAATCAAGTATTCGCCTTACTTGACCATTTGTTGATTGCCAGTAACCCCAACCTTGATCCAAATAGTTTGCATGGAGTGTAACTATTTGTTGTGACGACTTGATATCGGAGTTGGCCAAATCAACTCTCAACCCAAACGCCCCTTCACCACCAAATATCGTTTCAATCCTTGGAGAGGATTCAATGTGTTTTTTTAATATGGGAAAATCGACTGGATCAGATAACAAAGGCATTTCATACCATCTTACAGCTTCATTAGCTAACACAGATTGTTCCCCGCTGACCTGCAGCGGAGAAGCAAAAACCGAATTCAGGCACACAATAAACACATTGATAAAAAGGATTAGAATCTGCATAGAGTTCAAATGATTCCGCGAAATATATAAATATCAATAATAACACATACAAAAAAATAACAACTGATAAACACTCAATAGTTCAAGTATTAACCAACATTACACCTGTTTGTAATCATGCCGTTCATACTAAAAGTGCGTCTTGTGGTCGCTTATCTGCACGCTAATTTTGATGAATTCTTGCAGCGTCTTTTAACGCAAACTTTTTAAAATAAAACATAGGATTCAGGTTCTCTTGTTTTTCTACTCATCAATGTATACGCAAAAAAGTAAATACTGCTATAGAAACACCATGATCAAGAAGGCCCTAAAAGTGAGCAATATGCATAGCTGTTTGCAAGAGCACTTTCCTTGACTTATCGCTATTGATCTAAGACACAGGATTACAAGACCATCATTTAGTTCGGTTATGTTCTAACGTATAACGATTAATTACACTTCTGCCCTTGTTTAACCTTTTATTGCCTCCATATTTTCCATACAATCCTAAGCGATTATAAATTAAAACAAATTCAATTTCGGAGTCCTCATGAGCGACGTAAAGCACTGTAATTTATTGATTCTTGGTTCTGGCCCTGCTGGCTATACAGCTGCAGTTTACGCTGCTCGTGCAAACCTAAACCCAGTACTTGTTACGGGTATGCAGCAAGGTGGTCAGCTTACAACCACAACAGAAGTGGAAAACTGGCCGGGAGATGCTGAAGGTTTAACGGGTCCAGCACTGATGGATCGCATGAAAGAGCACGCAGAGCGCTTTGAAACAGAGATCCTGTTCGACCACATTAACGAAGTAGACCTTTCAAACCGCCCTTTCCGTCTTAAAGGCGATTCTGGCGAGTACACGTGTGATGCGTTGATCATCTCAACGGGCGCATCGGCTAAGTACTTAGGTTTAGAGTCTGAAGAAGCATTCAAAGGCCGTGGCGTTTCTGCTTGTGCTACATGTGATGGTTTCTTCTATCGCAACCAGAAAGTCGCGGTTGTGGGTGGTGGTAACACGGCTGTTGAAGAAGCACTTTACCTGTCTAACATCGCGTCTGAAGTTCACCTAGTTCACCGCCGTGACACGTTCCGCGCTGAAAAGATTCTAGTGAAGCGTTTAATGGACAAAGTAGAGAACGGCAACATTGTTCTTCACACTGATCGCACGCTAGACGAGGTTCTGGGCGACGACATGGGCGTAACTGGCGTTCGTATTAAAGATACTCAGTCTGATAAGACAGAAGACATCGAAGTAATGGGCGCATTCATTGCTATCGGTCACCAACCAAACACTGAAATCTTCAAGGGCCAAGTGGATATGAAAGATGATTACATCATCGTTCAGTCAGGTCTTGAAGGTAACGCGACACAAACCAGCATCCCAGGCGTGTTCGCTGCAGGTGATGTAATGGACCACAACTACCGCCAAGCAATCACTTCTGCTGGTACAGGTTGTATGGCTGCACTGGATGCTGAACGCTTCCTAGATGGCCTTAACGATAAGTAAATCTGAGATTGCAGATTTGATTATCGGTGCTCTCGCCTCAGTAGATGCAGGGCGTCATCACATTTTGTTGTAAATCCCTAAAGCCCAGTGGTATATCCACTGGGCTTTCTTTTGTATACTAGCCGCCCTCAACAAATAATAATTATCATTAAGCCTTCATAATGGATAAGAAAAAACAACGCAGCTTGAATAAGTGGCTTAAGCAACAGAGTAAGTTAGCGAAACGCTGGCTTATGATTGCGATTAGCCTTGGCGTACTTTCAAGCGTGTTTTTAATTGCTCAAGCAGCTCTTCTCGCCTCTATTCTTCACCAGCTGATCATCGAGAATGTCGATAAATCTGAACTGGTTGGTCATTTCGCAGGCTTGGCATTATCGGTCGTTGGCCGTGCTGGCTGTACATGGGGACGTGAGATCGCAGGTTATCGCTGTGGTGAACAGATCCGTGTTTACATCAGGCAACTCATCCTTGATAAGTTACGTGAGTTAGGCCCTGCTTATATCAAAGGCAAACCTGCCGGTACGTGGGCAACCCTGTTGCTAGAACAAGTAGAAGACATGCAGGACTTCTTCTCTCGTTACTTACCTCAAATGTCTTTATCGGTAATGATTCCATTCATTATTTTGGTCGTGGTATTCCCTGTAAACTGGGCAGCTGGCCTTATCTTCTTGCTGACTGCGCCACTGGTGCCGATGTTCATGGCATTGGTTGGCATGAAAGCAGCCGATGCAAACCGTAAAAACTTCAAAGCACTGCAACGTCTTTCTGGTCACTTTTACGACCGTTTGCAGTCAATGACAACCATCCGTCTATTTGACCGCACAAACGCTGAAACAGAAGTATTGAAAGGTGCATCTGAGGTGTTCAGAACGCGCACCATGGATGTATTGAAGATCGCTTTCTTGTCGTCTGCAGTACTTGAGTTCTTCACGTCTATCTCGATTGCGATGACGGCGGTTTACTTTGGTTTCACTTACATCGGCGAGCTTAACTTCGGCCACTACGGCGTTGGCATTACGCTATTCGCAGGTTTGTTTATCCTTATCTTGGCGCCAGAGTTTTACCAACCTCTGCGTGATTTAGGTACTTTCTACCACGCGAAGCAACAAGCGGTTGGCGCAGCTGAAAGTATTGTCGAGTTCCTAGAAACCGACATCACTAAGGTTAAATCAGGCGATACTCAGCTTGATCCGGCTCAAGGCATCAATATTGAAGCTCAAGATCTCAAAGTGTTAAGCCCTGAAGGTGTTCAACTGGTTGGCCCTATCTCGTTTGCACTGAATACTCGCCAATCGACTGCGTTAGTTGGTCCAAGTGGTGCGGGTAAAACAAGTTTGATCAACGCCATTCTTGGTTTCATGCCTTATGAAGGAAGCTTGAAAATCAATGGCATTGAACTGCGTGACCTAGACTTAGCCTCTTGGCGTAAAACGATTAGTTGGGTTGGTCAAAACCCGTTGCTACTGCACGGCACAATTCGTGACAACGTTACTCTAGGTAAGCACGATATCACTGACCAAGTTGTCGAGAATGCACTTGAGCAGTCTTTTGCTAACGAATTCGTAAATGAGCACGGCTTGGATTACATGATTTCTGATCGCTCTGGCGGTCTGTCTGTGGGTCAATCTCAGCGTTTGGCTCTAGCTCGCGCAATGATTCAAGACGGTCAGTTCTGGTTGCTCGATGAACCCACTGCCAGCCTAGATACTCGTAGCGAACAGTTGGTAATGAAAGGCATCAATAGCAACATCGAAAGCCGCACTGCCTTACTTGTGACGCACCAACTTGCCCCGCTTCAATCGGTCGATAACATTCTGGTTATGCGCGATGGTGGTCTTGTTGAACAAGGTCATTACTCTCAGCTTTCGACTGCGGGTGGTTTATTCGAAGAGATGCTTAACGCGAACTTAGCTCAACAAGATAATAAGGGTAATTTAGATGCGTGATTTACTGCCTTACCTGAAACTCTATAAAAAGCATTGGTTTGGCCTATCGCTAGGCATGCTATTGGCTTTTGCTACTCTATCGGCTTCTATCGGCTTGTTAACGCTATCAGGCTGGTTTATTTCAGCTTCTGCGGTTGCTGGCCTTACGATTGCACGTGAAACCTTCAACTACATGCTACCAGGTGGTGGTGTACGTGGTTTAGCAATGAGCCGAACAGCGGGTCGTTGGGGTGAGCGTGTTGTGAGCCACAATGCGACATTCAAACTACTGACTGATCTGCGTATCTTCTTCTTTAAGAAGCTGGCTCCGCTGATCCCAGGTCGTATTTCAAACCTTCGTGATGCTGACCTACTGAACCGTTTGGTTGCTGATGTCGATGCAATGGACCACGTTTACTTGCGCTTAGTAAGCCCAGTGACGGTGGGTGTATTTGGGATCTTCTTCCTGACTCTGTTCTTGATGTGGTTTGATAGCTCACTAGGTTTAATCCTAGGTTCTATCCTTCTTATCATGCTGTTGGTTTGGCCAATCTTGTTCTACAAGCTTGGTAAACGTAATGGTGGTGAGCTAACACAGAACAAAGCGGATCTTCGTGTAACGACGCTTGATTGGATTGAAGGCTACAGCGAGCTAACTCTGTTCGGTGCTGAGGAGCGTTACCGTAATGCGATTCTAGAAACGCAACGCAAGCTGATGGCGAATCAGTTTGTGAATGCTAACCTAACCGGTATGGCTTCAGCTGCGCTAATGCTGTTCAACGGTTTAACGTTGGTTCTTATGCTTTGGCTTGCGGCTGACGGTGTGGGTGGTAATGCACCAGACCCGTTCATCGCGCTAATGGCATTCGCAACCATGGCAAGTTTTGAACTGCTGATGCCTATCGCAGGCGCGTTCCAGCATTTAGGTCAAACTCTGTCTTCTGCTCGTCGCTTGAATGAAGTTATTCTGTCAGAGCCTGAAGTTCAGTTTGCTGAAGAGAAACTCGACATCAACAAGCCGCTTGATATTACGTTCTCAAACGTGACGTTCAACTACCCTGACTCTGAGCGCAGTGTTCTGAACGCTGTTGACCTAACGATCCCTGCCACGCACAAGGTTGCGATTGTTGGTCAAACGGGTTCTGGTAAATCGACACTGATTCAGCTTCTGACTCGCTACTGGGATCCTAAAAAGGGTTACATCTCAATCGCGGGCATTGAACTGACTCAGTGGAACGAATCACAGCTTCGTGAATCAATCAGTGTGGTAAGCCAACGTGTCGACATTCTAAATGGTACTTTGCGTGACAACTTGTTGATTGCAAGACCAGAAGCGACCGATGATCACTTAGCGAATATCCTAAAAGATGTTGGTCTTGAAAAGCTGCTGGAGAATAACGCGCTTGATAGCTGGTTGGGTGACGGTGGTCGTCAACTGTCTGGTGGTGAGAAGCGCCGTATTGGTATTGCACGTGCAATCCTTCATGATGCCCCTATCCTGCTTCTTGATGAGCCAACAGAAGGCTTAGATAAGCAAACAGAGCAAAGCATCATGACGCTGTTCGAGAAACACTTCGAAGGCAAGACGGTTATCTTCATTACGCACCGTTTGATTGGTCTGGAAGCGATGGATTCTATCGTTCTGATTGAACAAGGCGAGATTGTTGAAAACGGCTCTCATGAGAAACTGTTAAGCGAAGAAGGACGTTATTTCCAACTTCGTCAGGCAATCTAGCTTCCCCTTAAGCTATCAAGAAAACTATTCAAGGCCCGAGTTTATGCTCGGGCTTTTTGTTGTCTGCGATTCTAGTCTCGAGCAACCATTCCCCCCTAAACGGTTGTTCATGCGCTGATTAGTTTTGCCCTTTCCTACAAAAACTTACCATTTACAAAGCAACGAGTTGCACACAATTCAAGTCGTAGCACATTACTATGATCATCTTTCTAGGATAATGCGTATCAATCAACCTCATGGAATAACCTCCCCCTAAAATAATGGAGAACAGTGTATGTCTTTACGATTAATCGCAACAACGATAGCGCTTGTAGGTGCTAGCTTTACCGCTCAAGCGATCTCGGAATGTGAAGTATCGATTGATGCTAGTGATCAAATGAAATTTTCAACTGACACATTAAGCGTTCCAGCGAGCTGTAAAGAAGTGAAGCTGACGCTAAACCATACTGGTTCTATGCCAGCCCAATCAATGGGTCACAACGTCGTTATAACAGACACTGCGTCGCTACAAGCAGTGGGCATCGATGGTATGTCGGCAGGTATCGACAATAACTACGTAAAACCTGACGACAGCCGCGTTTACGCCTTCACTCGTGTTATCGGTGGTGGCGAGTCAACCTCAATCACTTTCAGCACAGAGAAAATGACAGCCGGTGGCGACTACTCTTTCCTATGTTCATTCCCGGGCCACTGGGCAATCATGAAGGGCAAATTTGAGTTTAAATAACTCGTTAGTCTAGATTGTACAGATACATCAAAGCCCCAACCTAGGTCGGGGCTTTGTTATATTGGCTTCGCTTACAGCTTGAAGCGGCTGATTTCGCTTTCTAGCTCGTGAGACAGTTCAGATAACTGAGCAGCTTGCTCTGCAGCTTGGTGCGCTTCGTCTGCTAGCTCGTTAGATACGTCACGGATTCCTTCAGTGTTACGAGTAATCTCAGACGTTACTGACGCTTGCTCTTCTGCAGCAGAAGCAATCTGTGTTGCCATGTCACTGATGCGTTCAACAGCAGCATGGATTTGCGTTAGGCTTGCAGCCGCTGAGTTCGCGTCATCAACACTGGTTTCAGCAAGTGTACGGCTATCGTTCATGATGTTAACCGCTTTGCCTGTTGTACCTTGCAGCAACTCAATCGTTTGTTGAATTTCTTGCGTTGAACCGTGTGTACGTTGGCTCAGAACTCGAACTTCATCCGCTACTACTGCGAAACCACGACCTTGCTCACCGGCACGTGCTGCTTCAATAGCGGCGTTAAGTGCAAGTAGGTTCGTTTGTTCTGCAATACCTTGAATGTTAGACAAGATAGCGTTGATGCTGTTGCCGTGCTCTTCAAGCTCGAGAATCACGTTAGTTGCGATTTGAACTTCTTGAGCAAGGTTTTGGATAGAGCTTTGAGTCTGTGTTACTTGACCAGTACCGTGCTCACACGCGCCAACCGCTTCAGATGAGTTCTGTGCAGTATGGTCTGCGTTACCTGCGATCTCTTGTGTTGCTGCAGCCATTTCGTTAACGGCTGTTGCTACCATGTTGATCTCGTCTTGTTGCATTTGGATACGAGCACTACGTTCTTCAGCTTGAGAAGCCGTTTGACGCGCTTGGTTGCCCAGCGCAGCAGATACTTCGCTTAGCTTGATCACCATGGTGTGCATGTTGCCCACAAAACGGTTGAAGTTTGCTGCAAGCTGACCAATTTCGTCGTCGCTCTTAGGCTCAAGGCGTTGAGTAAGATCGCCCTCACCTGAAGCAATTTCTTCAAGTGCTGCTGAAACGCGGTTTAGGTCGCGGAATAGGAAGCTTACTAACCAAGACACAAGTACGATTACGATGAGCGTAATAATGACAGCAGTGATGATCAGCTGAGTAAGTAGCGTTGAGTGGTTCGCTTCTTCTGTTGCTTTGTCCATCTGAACCGCGAAGATCCAGTTAGTGTTAGGCACCTTCGTGAAGTAAAGCAGCTTGTCTGCGCCGCGCTCTTTGATGATCTCGATGCTACCCGTACGCACTGCGTTTTCGATGATAGGCATAGAGATATCGTTTGAAAGTTGGCTTACCGGCTTCAAGCTTAGTGCTGAATCTGGGTGTGCTAGGAATGTGCCGTCAGAGGCATCAATTAGCATTGCGTAAGCGTTGTCACCAACATCAAGGCTGATTACATCGTTAACCAACTGGTCGATCAGTACGTCTGCACCAACAACACCAACAAGTTGGCCGTTGTGGCGAACAGGTTCTGCGATCGTTACTAGAAGTGCTTTGGTGATTGCATCTTGGTAAGCCGTAGTAATGATTTGCTTACCTGCAGCGTTTGCTTCTTGGTACCAAGGACGTTGACGAGGATCGTAATCTGCACGATTACGTTCAGGATGTGAACGGTACATTCCACCTTCTGGAGTACCTAAAAAGATATCGTCAAAGCCACCCGCTACACGAGCTTGTCTAAGGAAAGGAACAACATCATCCTCTCGTGAAAAGTCATTAAATGCTGATGCGATATCAGTACGGATATCAATCCAGTTTTTAATACCTTCAGATGCTGCTTCAGATACGCTTTCAGCTCGTAGGTATACGCCATTACGAGTCTGTTCAAATAATTGGTTTGCTGACAACCAAGTCAACGCTGTAGCCATAACGACAACAGCAGATAGGCAAGCGCCTATCAACTTCTGCTTTAGTGTTAGTTTCATGTCAAAGTTTCACGAGTGGTGGGAAATCTCGCGCATACTACCCAATATCAGTATTAAATTCGAGCAATTTTATAATTTAATATCGGAATATAATTTTAAGCAAACCATAAGCTTACCTAATGTCAATTCCTTGGCTTGTCGCCAGATTTAAGGCGGCATTATCTCTACGGTTATTAGTATTTTTATCGCACTTCACATGTTAAAAAGAGACAAGAAAACACGGTAAAGAAGAAACAAAAAAGGCAGAAGAGTTTCCTCTTCTGCCTTCATATTATTTACCACTCTACTGCGTATAAATTGCAGTAGATTTCAGCTTACAAAGCCTAGCGTTTTTCTGTACGCATACCCATTAGCAAGCTCACACACATCAGTAATAGAATGATGGTGAATGGCAATGCTGTAGAGATTGCACCCGCTTGTAGAGCTTGTACTGCTTCAGTACCACCAACCCACAATAGAGCCACAGCAATCGCACCTTCTAGGAACGCCCAGAACACACGTTGAGGCACAGGCGTATCAACTTTACCACCCGCGGTGATGCTGTCGATTACTAGAGAGCCTGAGTCAGACGATGTAATGAAGAATACTAGAACCAATACAACCGCAATGATTGAAAGCAGAGTCCCGAACGGCAGTGCATCAAACATTTGGAACATTGCTAGTGATACATCTGTTAGGCCGTCTTGACCAAGAATACCAACGTTATTCACGATTTGGTCAATCGCCATGCCACCGAATACTGACATCCAAATGATAGTCACTGTAGTCGGTACAATCAGTACTGCTGTGATGAACTCACGAACCGTACGACCTTTAGAAACACGTGCGATAAACATACCTACGAATGGAGACCATGAGATCCACCAAGCCCAGTAGAATACAGTCCAACCGTGCATCCACGTTTCATCTTCACGACCGTGAGGGTTACTCAACGGAATGATGTTTTCAATGTATGCCATCAATGTCGTTGGGATAGAACCTAAAGTCACCGCGTAGCCGATTAGAGCCACTAAGATAAGCAGTAGGAAAGCCACCAACATGTTGATGTTACTGATAACTTTAACGCCACCATCAATACCACGAAGTACTGATACTACCGCCAATAAAGTCACCGCTGTAATCACAATAACTTGCAGACCTAGGCCCGCTTCAATGCCGAATACATGCTGAATACCACTTGCCGCTTGTTGTGCACCAAGACCTAACGATGTCGCCAGACCAAATAGCGTTGCAAGTACAGCAAGAATATCAACAATGTGACCTGCCCAGCCCCAAGCTCTATCACCTAAAATTGGGTAAAAGATAGAACGGATAGAAAGAGGCAATCCCTTGTTGTAAGAGAAAAACGCAAGTGACAGTGCTACTACGCCATAAATCGCCCAAGGGTGTAGACCCCAGTGATACATGGTTGCGCCCAATGCCAGTTTTGCAGCTTCTGGTGTGTTTGGTTCAACACCTAACGGAGTTTCAAACCAACCCGTGAAGTAAGCCGCTGGCTCTGCCACACTCCAGAACATCAAGCCGATACCCATACCTGCGGCAAACAGCATCGATAGCCAAGAGAAGAATGAGTAATCTGCCGTCGCATCAACACCACCAAGGCGGATTTTGCCGTACGGAGAAACAATCAAACCTAAGCAGAAAATTACGAAAATATTACCCGACCAGATGAAAAGCCAATCAAACGAATTGATAATCTGGCCTTTAACGCCATCTAGCGCAGCCTTTGCTGAAGCGGTATCTGTAATAAGAACACCGATCAGGAACAAAGCGATAAGTCCCGCACTAATACCAAATACTGGGTTATGAACATCAAAACCCCATTTTTGGACGTTATCTTGACCGACAGTGTAATCCGTACTGTCGATACTGTATTTATCTATACCTTTAGTCATTATCCCTCTCTACGGAATTCTATTAGGGTCTATTGACCTCGTATTCCTTACTTACCTGCGACTTAATTACAAACTCGAACCTACGATCCAAGTAGTACAAGCTGTTGTCACAATAATTCAAATACTTGGATGTCTGAAGTTTAGCAGGTTAACTTGTTGTTTTCAGTAAACTAGAATCGGTTCGATGGAATTTCAAACAATATTCACGTAATTACTCAAGTTTATGACGAAAAAAAGGTCGACCCTGTCGACCTTTTTATCAAAAATACTTTTAACTCAAAGCATTTTGGTGCTTAACCAATTGATTTTCAGTTCGTAAACCTAGCAATAAGCTTAGGCACATAAGCAATAATATGAAGGCAAATGGTAGCGCCATCGATACCGTTCCAGCTTGCAGTGCTTGAATAGATTCCGTACCACCAACCCATAGTAGAACCGCTGCAATCGCGCCGCCCATCAACGCCCAAAATACACGTTGTGGAACCGGTGCATCCACTTTACCGCCAGAGGTAATGCTATCGATAACCAATGAGCCTGAATCAGAAGAGGTGATAAAGAACACCATAATCAAACCAATCGATACCACTGAAAGCACAGAGCTCATTGGCAGAGCATCGTAAGTATGGAAAAGAGAAAGTGTAATATCTTGCAGACCATTCACACCAATCTCGCCCACCTTGTTCGCCACTTGATCAATCGCGATGCCACCGAAAATAGCCATCCAGATGATGATTACTGTCGTTGGGATGAACAATACAGCAACGATGAATTCACGAATCGTTCGACCTTTAGAGATACGAGCGATGAACATGCCTACGAATGGTGACCAAGACATCCACCATGCCCAGTAGAATACCGTCCAACCTTGCATCCACGTTTCGTCATCACGACCGTGAGGATTGCTTAAGGGAATGAAGTTTTCAATGTAGCCCATTAGCGCGGTTGGGATTGCTTTAATACCCGCCATGCCACCAGCGATGGTAACGAAGATAAGTAAGCCCAAAGCAACCAGCATGTTCACATTACTCAGAAGCTTTACACCACCGTTGATGCCACGAACCACGGACATTGTCGCTAAGAAAGTAACCACAGCGATAACAATCAGCTGCATGCCAATACCGCCATCGGTACCAAATACATGGTTAATACCACTTGTTGCTTGTTGAGCACCTAAGCCCAATGAAGTTGCAAGGCCAAATAGCGTTGCAAGCACAGCGACGATATCAACAATATGACCAAACCAACCCCAAGTTCTATCACCCAAGATAGGGTAGAAAATAGAGCGGATTGATAGAGGTAAACCTTTATTGAAGGTGAAGAAGGCAAGCGCTAGAGCAACAACCGCGTAAATCGCCCAACCGTGCAGACCCCAGTTGTAGATGGTTGCACCAAGAGCCAACTTCGCCGCTTCAGGAGAGTAAGCTTCAACACCTAGTGGTGTTTCATACCAGCCAGTGAAATAAGCTACTGGCTCAGCAACACCCCAGAACATTAAGCCAATACCCATTCCTGCGGCGAATAACATCGACATCCAAGATAGGTTTGAGTGCTCTGCTTTGGCATCATTGCCACCCATACGTATCTTGCCATACGGGGAGACAATGAGGGCAAAACAGAAAATTACGAAGATGTTTGCTGCCCACATGAAGAAACCATCGAAGTTACCAATGACTTTCCATTTGATTCCATCAAGCGCCGCTTTTGCGGTTTCAGGGTCTGCGACTAGAAGTGCCAACAGGAAGATAATGATCGCCCCTGCACTGATTCCAAATACTGGGTTATGAACATCAAAACCCCATTTCTGAACGTTATCTTGTCCTACTGTATAATCGGTATTTTCAATACTATACCTATCTTTTACAGGCTCCATGCTTCCTCTCTAATTTGCAGCGCACAGTTTGCAACATTGCATTCGGCGCTTAAATTTCGAAAAGAAGAATATCAACCTGTCGCAAAAATACTAAAAAAACCTCCATAAAGGAGGCGTAAATTACACATTTAGTAATTAAATTACACATTTAACGTTATTTAGCGTAAGATCAGTCCACAAGCCCGGAGCTGACCGCATATTTAGCAAGCTCTGCCGTAGAGTGAATATCGAGCTTATGCTTAATATTTTGCCTATGGGTTTCTACCGTTCGATAGCTGATATTCAGCGCCTTTGCGACCTCTTTACTGCTCTCCCCTTTTGCGACTAATTTCAGCACAGCCTCTTCACGTCTGCTCAATGGATTCTTGACAGATGGCGTGGGAGTAATCGGCTGAGTAAACAAATTCTGCGTGACTTTTTCACAGAAATAGGTCGATCCTTGATTGACCGTTTTGATTGCCTGTACCATTTTTTCAGCCGAAATCTCTTTCAACATGTAACCGACAGCACCCGACTGCATCACCTTCATGATGTATTCACGGTTGTTATGCATGGTCAGCATCAGGACCTTGGCTTCTGGGTCTTCTTCTTTAATCAGATGGGTGGCATCAATGCCATTCATGATAGGCATGCTGATATCCATCAACACCACATCAGGGCGCAGAGACTTAACGACCTCTACCGCTTCTAGTCCATTGCTGGCGGTACCTATCACGCTAATATCTGGCTCGAGTTCCAATCTCGCCATAAAGCCATCCAGTACCACTTGGTGATCATCAGCAATCACAACTCGAATAACTTCACTCATTCATTAATCCCTCTAGTGTCAGTAACACTGTAATTTCCGTTCCGAGGCCAATCTCACTCATCAATTCAAAGTCACCACCGATGAACTCCACTCGCTCTCTCATGTTACGCAGCCCGATCCCTCGTTTTTCCATCGCTTTATAGGTGTTGAAACCGACACCGTTATCTTGAATCAGTAGTTGCAACACATTACCAATTTGCTGAGCGATAACCGTTACTTCGGTCGCTTGCGCGTGTTTCTCGATATTATTCAGCGACTCTTGCACGACTCGATATAGGGTCGTCGCCGCCTCTGATTTTAACTTACCAGGTTGAGTAGCAAACATGGTCTCGACTTCTATGCCCGAGTGCGCCTGAAAATCTAACAGTAATGAAGACAATGCCGCTTCTAAGCCTATGTCATCCAATGAACTTGGACGAAGTTGATGCGAGATGTGCCTCACTTCTTCGATCGCTCGCATCAGTGAATGCTGCGACTTATTCAAATGTGCTTTAAGGTCTTCATTTTGTAGCTTATTACCGAGCAGTTCCAAATGGCAACGACTCGACACTAATAATTGGTTAATACCATCATGCAACTCACGCGCTAGATGCTTCTTCTCGTCTTCTTGGAACATCACCGTCTTATGCGCCAGCTCCTTTAAGTTGTTATCAGCAATCCGATGTTCATGCATGTTAATAGCCAAGGTCAGCACGATGATGACCGCGACCGTTACGCTCAAAATCACCACAATCGAAAAGAACGTGGTTTCAATATTCTTATTTATCGCAGCCTGCATCGAAGCCACTTCTTGGTGTACGTCTTCAATATACAAGCCGGTGCCAATCATCCAGTCCCAACGCTCTAACCAAGCGGCGTAGCTCAGCTTAGACACCACCTCACCCGTCGACGGTTTTTGCCACAAATACTGGTGAAACCCGCCTCCGGTTTGCGCTTCTCTTAACAGAGCCTCTATCAGAAAATCGCCATCTTCATCTTGCAGTTGGAGTAGGTTTTGGCCTATCAATTCTGGCTGAATTGGATGAACCAAGTTGGTCCCGAGGCGATCGTATGCGAAGAAGTACCCATCAGAGCCATATCTAAGTTTAGACAATATGGTTCGAACTTTTTTTTTGGCTTGGGCTTCTTGGATATTTGGATCGTTATAGACGTGTTCTATGGCGTCGAACGCGAGATCAACCGTGTCTTTGAGGGCGTTTTCACGCGACTTGATTAGGCTGTCTCTAAAGATCTCGACTTCTTTAGCGCCTAACGTCTTAGTCTGGTGCAGCGAGATCCAACTAATACTCGCCGTTACCAGCAGCAACGGGAGCAACGTCAGCAAAATCAGCTTGGCTTTTAGAGGCATTCCTTTCCCTCACAAAAAACGGCTTACTGAACATCAATAAGCCGTTTTACTTTAGCAATTTATAGATAGCCGTCGAAACATATCATTCACATTCTTGGCTTCACTCACATTCCATAGAAAGATGGGAAAGCGAGAAGTGATCCAAGTACGAGGATTTGAATCAGAATGAACGGCATCACACCTCGGTAGATGTCCTTAGTCGTCACGCCTTTCGGTGCTACGCCTTTTAAATAGAACAAACTAAAACCAAATGGCGGCGTTAAGAAGGAAGTTTGTAGGTTCATCGCAATAAGGATAGCGAACCATGTCATGTTGATGCCCATCAGTTCAGCAACTGGCGCAATGATCGGCACGATGATGAAACAGATCTCTACGAAGTCGATGAAGAAACCCAGAATCAGAATCACCAGCATGGTAATGATCAGGAAGCCCCATTTTTCACCTGGCAGTTGTAGCATCCACTCTTCAACCAGATAGTCGCCACCAGTGTAGGTAAACGCCATTGAGAATGCCGTTGCACCCAACAAGATAGCAAATACCATCGCCGTTACTTTCACCGTCTCTTTCGACGCCTCGTACACCATCGACCAACTAAATTGACCGTAAAGCAGTGCAAGTATCATCGCACCCGCGCCACCTAATGCGGCTGACTCTGTTGGCGTAGCAACACCTGCGAAGATAGAGCCCAGTACAACAATGATTAACGCTAGAGGCGGAAGAATCGCTTTCAGTGCATTAAACACTTCCTGCTTACGGCTGATGGAGTCATCACGTTCAATAGGTTGAGCCGCTTCAGGGTGTAGCTTTGCGTATATCAAGATATAAACGATGTACGCGCCGACCAGCATCACGCCCGGCCAAATCGCCGCTTGGAACAAGTCGCCTACAGGAACACCTAGAACATCACCCAATAGAATCAATACGATGGAGGGTGGAATGATCTGCCCTAGCGTACCAGACACACAAATAGTGCCGCAGGCTAAGCCTTTGTCGTAATTGTACTTGAGCATTACAGGTAGGGAGATAAGTCCCATAGCAACAACAGAAGCACCAACCACGCCAGTAGAAGCCGCAAGTAGTGAACCTACTAATACGGTTGAAATCGCGATACCACCACGAACGCCGCCAAACAGTCGCCCCATAGACTCAAGCAACTGCTCAGCAAGCTTGGTCTTTTGTAGAACGAGCCCCATAAAAACAAACAATGGAACGGCCATCAGAACCGTGTTTTCCATAATGGATTGAATTCGATATGGCATGAAGGCAAACATTTCAATGCCCTCAGCCCAAACACCAAAGATTAACGCGATACCACCAAAGGTAAACGCCACTGGGAAGCCAAGTAAAAGCGCAAACAAGGCTACGAAAAACATTACTATTCCAATCATGTTCAGCCTCTACTTGTTTTTTGTATGAATATTGTTTGCATGGATAAGATGCGGATTAAAAATCTTATTCAGTGAATGCAGGATCAAACCTACGCCACTGAGTGCCATCAAAAAGAATGACAGCGGGATCATAGCTTTGATGATCCAGCGATACGGCAGGCCACCGGGATCGCCTGAGGTTTCACCCAGTTCATAACTCTCTTTGGCAACATCGATACCAAACCAAGCCACCAGCAGGCAAAACGGAAGTAGAAAGATAAGCGTGCCAAGCAGGTCAATAATCGCTTGTGCTTTAAAGCTCAGTTGCTCATAGAACACGTCAACTCGAACATGGCCACCAGCCTTGATGGCATAAGGAACACCGAGTAGGAAAACGGCGGAGAAAAGGTGCCATTCCATCTCTTGGAAGGCGATAGAGACATCGTTGAAGGCATATCTCATGACAACGTCATACACGACGTTGGCGATAAGTAGAATAAACAACATACTGGAAAGCCATCCCAGTGCGTCACCGATACGATTAAACAGGCGTTCAATATAAATTAGACTTCGCATTCCCGACTCCATGGAATTTGAAAAGACATCGCGCAGCTGAGGTAACGAGCTGTAGGACGTAGAAAAGGTTCTTGAGCGTAATACAGGATTTATCCTGCTTAGTTATTATGTTTTAAATGAACCCTCGGCTTATTCACTCTTAAATACTCAATAAGAAAAGCTTCGGGTTCATTTAGATTCAGTTCAACAACTGTCGATTATTTCGCTTGGCTATTTAGATAAGCTCTATGTGAAATATCCGTCCATGAACGTACTTGCTCTAGGTAGCTTGCTTGTGAAGCTTGAATCTCTTTTGCTAGCTCATCTTTCTCAGCATGTGCAGCCAGTAGGCGATCGTTCGCTTCTTTCAGAGCAGACATAACCTCTGGTGGGAAATCTTTCACTTGTACATCTGGGTATTCTGTCTTCATTGAAACCCAGTTCTTACCACTTTCGTGCGTTGCTTGTGTGTACATGTCGTAAGCCGCAGTACGCATTGCAACACGTAAGATTTCTTGTAGGTCTTCAGGCAGCTTGTTCCATGTACGCTTGTTCACTAGGAATTGAAGCTCTGAACCCGGCTCGTGCCAACCTGTGTAGTAGTAAGGCGCGATTTTGTGGAAGCCCATTCGTAAATCCAGCGATGGACCTACCCACTCTAGTGCATCAATCGTGCGACGCTCTAGAGACGTGTAAAGTTCACCTGGGGCAATGTTCGTCGGTTTAGCACCTAGCTCAGCAAGAATCTCGCCTGCAAAGCCCGGGATTCGCATTTTCAGACCTTGTAGATCTTCAACGCTGTTGATCTCTTTTTGAAACCAACCCCCCATCTGGATATCCGTGTTACCACCAGGGAAAGACATCAAGTTATGTGGAGAGTAAACCTGCTCCATTAACTCCATACCACCACCGTGATAGAACCACGCGTATTGTTCTGCTGGCGTCATACCGAAAGGCATAGAAGTGAAGTAAAGAGTGTTTGGAACTTTACCTTTCCAGTAGTAAGAGCCTGAGTGACCCATGTCGTATTGACCAGACTTAACCATGTCAAAAACGCCAAGAGGTGCTTTGTGTTTGTTTGCTGAATCGATTCTGATTTGCAGTCGACCATTCGACATCTTCTCAGCCATCGCCGCCATGTTTTTGGTTGCATCACCGAAAACTGGGAAGTTTGGTCCCCAAGTTTCCGCAAGTTTTAAACGGTAAACCTTATCAGCGGCTGTAGCACCAGTAGCGACCAAAGCTAAACAAGCCGCAGCAGTTACTGCAACGTTTTTAAAAACTCGTGTGAGGGAGTTAGAAATGAGACTCATGTTCACGTCCTTTGTTGGGTTAACACTCTTTCTATGAGCATTTTTTATGATTCAACATAAGAGTGCACCGTGATGAGGCAACAAGATATCAGGGAGAGCACGCACGCATGGCGTTAACAAAGTTACGTATTAGACCAAAGGATTAAGTAGAACTACGTAGGAGATGATTGAATAGTGTCGATTTCAAAGGAGTTTGGATATTCACCAAGGCAATGCGTATTGATAAATACCTAAGTATTAATAATTAAATACTCTTAACAATTGATTGCCATTTCGTGATGAAGCTCTATTCATTGCTGTATTTTAGGGGAAAAAATCAAGGCTTTGCTCTCTTGATCTACCTAGCTAACGCCCTAATTTAGTGCTTGCTGATTCGAAGCTCTGACACGAGACAACACTAATCAGTTAAGCCGTATATCGAATTGGAATTGAGATTATAGAGCCTAGGTTTAGGCTTGGATTTGGGCTCGGACTTGGCATAATGTGCCAGATACAAAAAAGCCTCGAAAATCGAGGCTTAAAAACTTAACGAAGCGAATGTAATCCCACAGGATTAGATAGCTTTGTAGATAACCTTGTTACCTGCTAGCTGCTCTTTCGCTACTAGGTTTTCTTCAAGAAGTTTTTTCAATGCGCCTGTTGCCCATGAAGCTGCTTTCGCGTCTTCTTGACCAGCTTCTAGGCCGATACCTTTAGGGTTAATGCCTTCAGCATTGCTAACAACGATGTCTAGAACTTGTTGTTGCTTAGGAGTCAGTGCTACTGCAACTTCTTTAGTTGCTGCTACTGCTTTCTCTACCGCTGGTTTTGCTGCTACAGTTTTTTCTGCTACAACTTTCTCTGCGACAGGCTTCGCTTTTTTCGGCGTTGCCACTGCTTTAACTACAGCCGCTTTAGTGCGTTTCTGCAGTTTAGCCTGCACCTTACGCTTATGAGCAAGTCTCATTGAATATTTCTCCAGTTCACTGCTCTTTTCGCAGTGGTGAAAATTTGAAGCGCGATTTATACCAAAAAACAGGAGCTATTTGTAGAGTGAAGCGTCGAAAGTCGACGAAAAATACCGATATTGTCTACTAGCGTCTATTATTTAAACATCGACTTATCAATTCAGGGTCATATACACTGGTTATCCATCCAGACAAAAATATGAAAACTTGGTGTTACCTATGGACACTCGTCACCTTAGTAATTTCTCTTTGCCTTCATTCACTCGCTCGTACCGTATCCTCGCCATTATTTTAGGCTTCATTTGCTTGATCGTTTCGCTCTACAGTGACAATCCAAAGTTACTGATCGTGGGTGCTTTTTGCAGTATTACGCTTCTGGGAACTGGCTACTATTTGATGCTGCGCAGCCGAGTGATGTTCACACTTACCCCGACTCATTTTCAGCAGCACTTTTACAAAGGGGGTTGGGTTTTAAAATGGAGTAACATCCAAAAAATTGGTCTTTGCACTTATGAACAAGATGGTTGGCATCAACCTCTGCCCTGGGTCGGAATTAAAGTAAAAGATTACTCGCCCTACCTCGATTCGATTTGCCCTAAAATAACTTGTGAATTATTGCTCAGCCAACGAGCACTTTTGTACTTAGGAGCCAAACAAGCAGGCAAAGAGTCCAACTTTGAGGATATGGTTCTCGACTCATCGCATTACCATGCGCGTTGTACTGAAAGTGGCTGTGTCGAACTAAGCCAATACAAAGAGTCGCAGAATACCGACAACGTAAATTTCAACGATAACCAATCACAGGACAACCTTGATTCACCGAATGAGACAAACAGTCCAAACGCGGTGATTAAAAACTATTCTGGATTGCAGGCGATGCTTGCCAACAGAATGAAATATCAAAGGGGCTTCCACGGTTATGACATTTTCATATCAACCCATGATTTGAATATGAGTGGAGAAGAGTTTGTGGGGCTGGCTCGACGCTACTTGGCTGCCGCTGAACGTCTTTCTGATTAAGGTTTACCAGTAAGTTCACACACAATAAAAAAGCTTAGCTTTCAGGACAAAAGCTAAGCTTCATTTTCAATCAATCGACACAAATAATCGGTTTGAAAATCAAAGATTTAATTAGTACAGAGGCATTTCATCTGCGACGAACGGGTTTGATGCACGCTCGCGACCGAATGTCGATTCAGGACCATGGCCCGGAACGAATGTTACGTCACTGCCTAGTGGCCAAAGCTTAGTCTTGATTGAAGCGATAAGCGTATTGAAGTCACCTTGTGGGAAGTCAGTACGGCCAATTGCGCCGTTAAACAACACATCACCCACAAACGCTAAACGAGCTTGCTCACTGAACAGTACAACGTGACCTGGCGTGTGGCCCGGCGTGTGAATCACATCAATTACTTGATTACCAAAAGTGACTTTGTCGCCCTCTTCTAACCAAGTGTTTGGTTCAAAAGCTTTACACAGTGGGAAACCAAACATCTGACTTTGATTCTCTAGACCTTGTAGCCAGAAGTTGTCTGCCTTATGCGGGCCCACAATTTCAACCTTCAAGATCTCAGCAAGTGGTACCGTACCGCCAACATGATCTAAGTGACCGTGCGTCAGTACCAAGTTCACAACCTTAACACCGAGTTCTTCAATGATAGCCGCGAGTTGTTGAACATCACCGCCCGGATCGACAACGATGCCTTCCATGGTTTCATCACACCACACAATCGAGCAGTTCTGAGAAAAAGAGGTAACAGGTACAACTTGATACTTAAGAGACATATACAAACCTTAAAGAGCGAATCTGGTGAACAACTCGAATATCGCTATGTTATTGGCAACAAACCCAACAATAACAAACTAAACAGCAACAAACTGAGCAGCAATAAACCGAATTATTAGAACAAACTGAAATTTGGGCAAACTATGACATTGGATGTCTACTTTGACAAGTGCCTACCGTATCACTCAATAACTCAGCTTAGTTCTACCAGCTGCGAACTGGACCAGTATCAATGTGGATGAAGTTACTACGAGCGTAATAACCAACACCACCTGCTTGCAGACTTTTAGCTACGTCTCTCAGTTCCTTTAAATCAACACCATCGATACGAAAATCGATCGCTTTACCAAGCATGTGATAGCTCTTTTTAGCGACACCACTCGACTTAGAGCGCAACGCTTCGTTGGTTGCTGGAGAGCGGTAGCCAGAGATGATTTGAACTTCTTTTTGAATACCCAGTACATTTTGAATCTGAGTGATCTGATCAAACAGGTTCTTATCCATTGGATGAATCTCATTGCGGCGGAAGTCACGGCACAGTTTGCTAAGGCGTGCCATCTCGTCACCAACATAGTTAGTGCCATCGAAATAACAAGTCTCTAATCGTTCACCAGTGTGAAGATTGTTCATTCTAATCGTTCTTGGTTGATCCGGGTATGAAGCGAAAGCGATAGAAGGAGTAAGAGAGGCGACTACAGCAGTACCACCAGCGTAAGTCAGAAACTGACGGCGTGAAAATAAACTTTGAGACATACAGCAAAAAAACCAATTAGATCGAACGAAAAATGCACGATACATAATGGAATTTGCTGCGTCAACGTACAAAAACCGTGCAAAACGTTAGTATTTGTAACCTTTGCACGGTTAGTTATTGATACTCATTATAATTTTATCAATAGAAGCTTGGTTGTCATTTTTCAGTCAAGATCACCTTTCTTGACCATATTTCAATCAACCGCCCTCTTTATCATATTGGTAGATATCACCGCGGTATTGTATGCCTCCTTCTTCAAACAACACGGTTTGATAAATGATATGCACTGGAATTCGCTTCTTGAGACGAACCTTAGTATTGGGCGCAAGTTCATCATCCTGATTCGGCACTTTCTTTACCTTAGTCGCAAATAACAACTCCGCGAGTTCCTCGGCATGCTCAACACGAATACAACCAGAGCTATAGGCGCGGAAGTCATCGTAAAACAAGCTTTTACTTGGGGTGTCATGGAGATAGATGGCTCGCTTGTTGGGCGTATTGAACTTATACAAACCCAATGCGTTACTAGAGCCTGCTTGCTGGCGCATTCGATAAGGAAAAGAGTTAAAGTTAATCGTTTGCCAATCTATCTCGTTAGTATCGACAGTTTCCATCGAACGCCAACCATCGATCACTTGAAAATTGTGTGTTTCAAGATAACTCTCGTCGGCTTTTACTTTAGGCAAGATATCTTTAACCATGATTTTCCATGGCACGTTCCAAGTCGGATTTAAGATAACCGAATCAAGCTTTATCTCTAAGAGTGGTGTTTTTCTCGATTTTCTCCCAACCACAACTTTAGATTCAAAAACCTCTTCCCCATCTTCCCAATACTTCATATCAAAACTAGGTACATTCACCACAATCAGTGAGTCTCTATTTCTTGGCCATAAGCGGGCACGCTCGGCGTTCAATGCTAGGGAAGTAAGTCGATCATCAAAGCCCATATTGATCCATTTGATCGTGTCTGGCCCGATGATCCCATCATCCGTAAGACCGTGCATGCGTTGGAAAGATTTAATCGCCTTTTGCAGATCTCGATCGAACTTGGGAAAATCGACCGCGATCATCGAGGTATCAACACCAACCAAAGCAATGCGCTCAACAAGAACCGTCTTGTCTGAAAGCTCGTCACCCAAGCGCTTCAAACCTTTCTGTCTATATCGTTCAATATTGAGTTCAGAGGCGGTTTCTAACACCGAATAGGTTGCTTTGAATTGGTCAAAATCCCCAACAGGCGGCGCGTAAGACAACACCATCTCCAATAAGTAATCATTGGCAACGCTGCTTTTTAAGCTCATCAGAATATGCGGAGAAGGCGCAGGTAATTTGGAATGCAACTTGCCCGAGAAGTACCAATCTTTACCGGCAAGCGGCGCATTTTCAACGTAGCTCAGGTAGTAGATAAAAGTATCGGTAAGTAATATGTCCAACTCTTGCCATTGAGCATGGGATTGATAGTGACGGATTTGCTTGAGTTGTCGCTCGAAGAGTGGTGCCATTTGCGCTTGTTCAAGAAGCGACAATTGGAACTCAAACGCTTTAACCAGCTCAGGAGAATCCCAAAGGATAGGCAGAGAAGTGTCTTGATAGATACTCTGTGTGAGCTCTGGATATATAAGCATGAAAGAGAGTTCTGATTCCGCCGGAATGAAACGGCTCTCGTCAGAACTCGCATAACTCCATGCATGCACGGAAACTAACACCAATAATCCACAGAAGTATTTTGCTAACATGCTTAACTCCGTCACCAGCAATTCCATAAGTATGGCAAAGAAACGGGAGTAAGCATGTTATTTTTTAAGGGATTTATGAATCAAATTGCACTCCAGTGATTATCCCACTGGACCGATGATTGCTGAGTTGATTTCTCATAAGGCTTGCGCTGGCTAACCACACTGCCCGCCCCAGAGCTTAATCGAAACTCACCATCAAACAGCACAGCACCAGAAGCGTCAGATAATGCAGACAGTTCTACTAATTCTTTGGTCTCTTTCGACCAAATACCGTAGCAATTGCCTCTTGGCGAAGTCGCAATAATCCAATCGTCTGACGCCGCAATACTGGCGATATAGTGATTGAACCTTGCCCATTGCTCAGGCTCTGCGTTCAGTGATTCAAACTGGCCGCCTTTAGTATGCATCGCCAATAGCGAAGGATACTCATCTGGTTCACCACGATATTGCTGGCCACAAAGTACCGTTTCAGCACCATCATGGGCTAAATGTCGAATGCTCAGCTTCTTATCCAACAATTCAACCTGATCAAGTAACACACCTTCAGGAGAAACATAACTCAAGCTCGGCAGCATCGAATCGAGGTTTTTCGGTGTTCTACCATCAGTATGAACGCCACCAACGCCGATCGCGAGATTACCATCCGGCATGATGATCACTTCATGTGGGCCGATACCGAAACCAGTGAACTCTTCGACCTTACGATAGCCTTGCGCGACATCGTAAACGCCAATCACGCCTTGGCTGGTGTCCGTTTTCCCTTCGGTGGCATACAGTAACTTGCCATCTAATGAGTAAACCCCATGACCATAGAAGTGGCGGTTGTTACCTTTGACGACCATTTTGATCTGCTGACCGTTTTTATAGTCAAACACCATAAAATAGTCACCAGGACGACGAGCAAAAACCACCGCATGCGATGAGGTTGGGCAAATCGCGACGCCATGGCCACGATTGGGGATGGGAAGTTGGCTCAGTGGCATGCCAAATTCGTCAGCCACAACTGCAGAATATTGACCACGACCATTAAGCGCACAGCCAATCAGTTGGGGATCGTTCGACGCACTCACCCCATCCTTTCGAGTCGCACACCCAAACGGAAGCAATGGAACAGCTGCACAACCCAGTGCAGCCTTGAGTAACGATCTTCGCGTATTATCAGTCACCATCGGTAGCATTAAATCCTATTACCACGCCAAGCTCTATCGCTACTTCTTCATGAATCAGGTACTTCAAACGTTCTAGTTTGTTGTATTGAGTCAGCACCTCTCGGTAGCCCTCTTTGCTCTGTAATAGAGTAAACAAGCTAGAGTCTGTAGGCCAAGTATCTAAGGTTAGCGTGAACTGGGCAGCTACACGATCGGCAAGGTCATTTAAGCCCTTTTCTCTCAATAAACCATCAAGACCATTACCATCTGCTAAGTACAATTTCTCTAGCGCCGCTACGTTCGATTTCAGCTGAGTCATTGAGGTTTGAGCGCGCCATGATTCCGAGAAGTAAGGGCGTGGATGACCAATTTTAGCCATCGGACGACTCAGTTTTTTCATGCTGTAATCAAGTTGATTGGTCAACAAAGCGATGTACTCCGATTCCCAACGCATCTCGTCCAGTGCTAACCACGGGTTAACCTGCCAAGCTTCAGCAATAGAGGCCGATTTCATCGCCAGGTTTTGTGCGATAGCTTGTGAAGATAGACAACCTGAAGCTTTATCTTGAAGCAATGGAGATTGCTCGTCGTACAGAGACCACTCCAAGGCGCCAAGCCCTTGAACAGTCACACTCTGCTGTGCGATTTCATCTTGTGACCAAGCTTTATCTTGCTGAGTCAGTTGACGCATTTTTAGACCTGTGGTGTTCTTTTTGTCTGGCCAAAACTGAACATTCCAGCTCTGTTCCAATGCCGCTGTTGGGCCTCTTTCTTGTCCTTGCAGTGCCATCCAGCTGTTCATGGTGAGCTGCCACTGATTTTCCAACGCATCCAGCTCAATATTGTTGGTTTCACAGTAACCCTGCATCAAGACTTCCAGCTCACCGGCTTGCTTAGCGAATAGCACGGCTGAATCAAACTCTTGTTGATACACGCTACGGCTGATATGAGCAGTCGTGTCTGCTTGATAAGAGACACCGTTAACCTCAGATGAAGCCGTTTGCTCACCCGATGACTGGCAGCCTGCCATGATTAATACCGACAAGGGCATTAACAAAAATTTATGTGCCATGCTGTTACCTTACTTCCTAGTTTTTCTTTTAATTATATGAGTTCAATAAATATGAAACGACCGCTGGCCTCGTATTCCTACAAGTTCAGCAGTAGTCAGTCTTTTGTTAGCGGTTTTCTTAAGTAACTAAGCCGTTGGCTTAACTGAATTCAAGACAGCCTATAATGAGTCCAAAAACGCTAGTAGTGCTTCGCGTTCACTGCTACTCAAAGCTAATACTTTTTGTTTTGCCATTTCTGCTTCACCACCATGCCAAAGTACCGCTTCCATAACGTTTCTTGCGCGACCGTCATGAAGTAAGAACGTATGACCGTTCACTTCTTTGGTATAGCCTAATCCCCACAATGGCGTGGTGCGCCACTCTTGACCGTTTGCTAGATACTCTGGGCGATTGTCGGCTAAGCCTTCTCCCATATCGTGCAGTAACATATCGGTATATGGGCTGATTAGCTGTTTAGACAACGCAGGTAAGCCTTCACGTTCTGCTGTGCGAATTTCAGCTTGGTGGCAACTTTGGCAACCAATAGCTTTAAACAGTTTTTTACCTTGAACAACCGCAGGCTTATCAACGTTGCGACGAATTGGGACCGCCAAATGCTGCGAATAGAACTCAACAAAATCTAGGATATTATCGCTGACTTCAGGTTCACCACCATTTGGAAAATCATCACAGGTTGATTGAGCTGATGTGCAGTTTTCGTTCGGGAACAAACTGCTTGTTAAGCCCAAATCGCCGTTAAATGCTGCAGCATTTTGTTGCATTAGGTTTGGCTGTCCGGCTTTCCAACCAAATCGACCCAACGCCATTTCGTTAGTTTGAACATCAAGAACATAATTGGCTTTGCCTGTTACGCCTTGGCTGTCCGCAGCTTGTTGCTTCGCGAAGCCAAGAATCGTTTCTTGTGGGATGCTCTCAAGCAGACCTAGGCCGATCATTGGTGGCGCAACACGAGCCGAAAATTCTGTTTTAGGGTGCATTTTACCAAACGCGAGTTCAGTGATTTTTAATGTTGGTTTACGTAGAGTAACAACCGTGCCGTCTTTGAATTCAACAGGAACATCGGTGTAACTGATGTTCACTTTACCCTCTGGTTTCACACCTTGAAGCGCGAAATCTTGTAGCTGTCCACCGTAAGTCGGTTCTGGAATGCCACCATCGCGAATAAAGGCTTGTCTCTGCTCTGGTGTTTCAGCAGGAATACTCAAGCGAACCAGCATGGATACCGCGTTCTCATCGCCTTTTTCTGGCGCGTGGCCACGACCATCTTTGATGTGACAGTTTTGACAACCGTTGGTGTTGAACAATGGGCCCAATCCATCACGTGCATCGGTTGATGATGGTGCAGGAACCCAAGGGTTTCTAAAGAAGCTGTTACCTACACTGAAATCTAAGCGTTTGCTCATTGGTAGGTTGGCAGCAGGAAGAGAAAAAGCGTTTGCTCCCTCTTTCTTCACGGTTGTTTTGCCACCTGAGTAGGTTTCATGGGCATGTAATGGAGCTAAGAAAAACAGTGCGGTTAATAGTGAGGCTGAGAGATACGACTTCATACATTGCCTTGCTGTGTTTTTGATTTTAGTTTTTATGTGGGTGTGGCTTTCTTGAGGATCAAACAATTAAGGGCTCAATCAGAGCCCTTACATTTGTGTCGGCTCGGGTTCTTAGAACTCGTGATCCGCTGTGTCTGGGTTTAGGCTATCAATGCCAATCACACCCGCAGCACGCTCAATAGCCGCTGTTTGAGACACTAGCGCAACAATTGTTTTGTTTACTAGTGCATTACCCGCAGCGTTGTCAGCAGCGATTAGCTGATCGAAGTGCTGGTTGTTTTTCTCTGCAGACGTTACTAATTCGCCTACTTGTGCACGTGCTAGGTCAAACTGCTTTTGAATCTCTTTCGCAGCTTGCTCATCTTTTTGCTCTACTAGGTCGAACAGGCTTGGGCCGGAAAGCAGAGTACCGTCTTCACGCTTGTATAGACCCGTGTAAACGTTGTAGATGCCTTGCTCGTTGTAGTAGTGAGAGTTGTGCGTGTTATCAGAGAAGCAGTCGTGCTCATCTTCAGTAGAGTTAGCTTCTAAAGCCACCTTCATACGCTCACCAGCAAGCTCACCAAGAGACAGTGAACCCATGCCGAATAACATTTTACGTAGGCCGTTTTCGCTAGATTCAGAAAGCAGTTCTTGACGGTAGTTGCCTTTCTCGCCTTCAGCCCACTGCTTTTCCATCCATTCTAGGTCTTGGATAAGTAGCTCAGCAGATGCTTTTAGGTATGCGCCACGACGGTCACAGTTGCCGTTAGTACACTCAGCGCCAACAACGAAATCAGTGTAAGCACGCTCACCTGCACCGCTGTTTGTACCGTTTAAATCTTGGCCCCAAAGTAGGAATTCAATTGCGTGGTAGCCAGACGCTACGTTCGCTTCAGAACCACCGATCTCGTTCAAGTCTGCGATTAGCTCAGGGGTGATGTTGGTTGCATCAACGGTAGTCTGACCAATTTGGAAAGTCTTGTTAGCCACGATGTTTGCGCTAGCGCCTTCGTTACCAAGTTCATATTGGTAATCAGTCGAAACATAATCAATCAGGCCTTCATCTAGTGGCCATGCGTTCAGTTGGCCTTCCCAATCATCAACAACAGCGTTGCCGAAGCGGAAAACTTCTGACTGTTGGTATGGTACGCGAGACTCAAGCCAAGCTTGTTTTACTTGTTCGAAGTTGCCAGCAGAAGGAGAAGCTAAGAAGGTATCAATAGAAGAGTTCAACGCTTTTGCTGTAATTACTGAATCTGCAAACACTGCATGCGCAATATCTGCGTAATGTTCTACAACTTGATCTTGAGTTACTGCTGCGAAAGAAGAAGCAGAGGCAAAAATGAGTGACGAAGTTACGGCTTTTGTCACTAAAGATTTAATGGTCATGAAGCATCCTTGTTGAGCTTTAAATTATTACTCGTAGTAATAGTGCAAACCATTATCATTTGCACTACGGATTGAAATAATACAAACTTACAATTTTATTGCAAGATAAATACAAAAAAACCTCACATATGTGAGGTCTTTAAACATTTTTATGTTAAGCGTAACAAAGAGGCTAATCAGATATCCAGATTATGCTTACCGTGTGAGACTTTTGCCTTCAGGTAGCTTTCATTACCCGATTTGATATGAGCAGAGGTATTCACCACTTCTTCAATCTCAATACCAAAAGATTTTAGCTCATTGATCTTCTTAGGGTTGTTGGTGACTAAGCGGATTTTTGTAGTACCTAAGGCGCGTAGCATTTCAGCAGCTTCAGTAAAATCGCGTAGGTCATCGCCAAAACCTAGGTGGTTGTTGGCTTCATAGGTGTTCATGCCTTCGCTTTGCAGACGGTACGCATCGATTTTGTTGTACAAGCCAATACCACGACCTTCTTGGCGAAGATAAAGGATCACCCCACCCGTCTCACCCATAATTCTAATGGTTTCGTCTAACTGCTCGCCACAGTCACAGCGAGAAGAATGGAAAACATCACCAGTCAGGCACTCAGAGTGCATACGAACAAGAGGTATGTCTTGTGTCTTGTCTGCTGATTTAAATATCACAGCAACATGCTCTTTATCTGTTTTCAATCCATGAAAAGACAGAAGTTCAGCATCTATACTGCTTGTTACCCCTACTTTGAAATCTATTCTGGCACGCACTTCCGCCATAGCTATACTCACTTGAAAATTCGATGTATTTAACGACGCTACATTATATGTCTAGGCAATATTTTGTAGCTAACTATCTAATGATAGACACTATGAGGCTGTTAACAATTTTTTTCAAGGTCGACCTTGTACAAATTGTTATAATATAACAATTATTTTTCAAGTAAGAAAAAACCCCACATTGGGATGACCAACATGGGGTTATAAATTAAACAGTTGCGGCTAAAACTACACTTTTTTACAGAACGCTCAACTTACTTGAGTTTGCTTCCAGATGACAAGTTGCACCCAAGCATTCTCTAATTCGGTTAGCTCTTCTTGCGTAAGCGTAGAAATGCTCGACTTAGCACTGTATCTCTCTGCCCATTTATCTGACTGGACATGAGTATGGAACTCTTTCTTTAAATTTGAGATTACGTTATCCACAGATACATCCTTATATAGCAGTGCTTAGCCTTTATAATCGGTTAATGTTACAAAATACAGGTCAGTTGGTAAACAGTAATACACAATTTTTATGAGCTCTTCCTAATACTTTTTACTGATAAATATATAAATAAGAGAAGTAATAGGCTCGGTAGCAACCAAAGTAATAGATTTGAAGCCGTCATTGCCGGTTTATAAAGTACAAACTCACCAAATCTTTCCGTCATATATTGAGTAATTTCACTATTACTCTTCCCTGCTTTCACCATATTGAACACAACAAGACGTAAGTCTTTTGCTATTGGTGAGTTGGATTCAATCAGATTTTGGTTTTGACATTGTGGGCAGCGTAACGTTTTCGCCAAGCTGATAGCACGTTGCTGTTGTTCTGGATTATCAAACTCAAACAGTTCAACTTGAATACTCGTCTCTTTATTACTGGCAGTAAAAAGATCTTCAGCCATAGTCGGAAGGCTAATCACTAAAAGCGCTGACAGCATAAACAACGTTTGTATTAGAGACTTCATCATCCATTCACACCATCAAAATACATCGCAAGCTCATCTTTCCATACCGTTTCATTAATAACGCCCAATAGCTTCTTAATGATCTGGCCATTGGCATCAACCAAATACGTTTCAGGTGTGCCGATTACGCCCAACTCTAACGCTAACTTGCCTTGAGGGTCACTGATCACGGTTGAGTACGGGTTGCCATCGTTCGATAACACGTTAATCGCAGCCCCAGAGTTATCTCGATAATTGAGCCCGACGATTGGAATGCCTTTATCGTGAAGTTGAAGCAAAAATGCGTGTTCGGTTTTACATATCCCGCACCAAGAAGCCCACACATTAACAAGTTGATAAGGATGTTGCGTGACATCAGTGAGCGTAATGTCCTGCTGACCACTGACGCCTTCACTATTCACTAACGCACTCGATGTAAATTCTGGAAATGCCCTTTGTTGTTCAGACACAATGGTCGACTGCTGCTTATTATCAAGCGCAAAGACAAACCCCAGCACCACAATCAATGCTAAGGCAATTAGACTAATTAGCTTGTTACGAACGCTGGTATGCATACTGTGACGCCTTAACAGTTTTCTTTTTACGATGAGTCAATGAGAGCAAAGCGCCGATAATGGAGAACAGCCCACCAAACCAGATCCAGCGCGCATACGCCTTATACTGAACACGAAATGCGTAAGCGGTGGAATCGACTTTCTCGCCCATGGTGATATAAACATCACCATGCCAGAACCACTTCATTGCGGGCTCACTCATGTTCATGACTCGAACTTGGTAATGTCTTCTTTCCGGCGCGATAGAAAAGCGCTGCTCACCAGACTCTAGGCTGAGTATCGCTTTTTCTGCGGTAAAGTTTGAAGCGACATACAGCTCAGTATCACGATGAGAAAGCGTCCAGCCCATAAACTCAACCTCTTCACCTGGGCTCAATTTGTAACTTCGCTCAAACGAGTGGTAGCTATTCATCGCGGCACCTATCGCTAATACTGCGACACCCACATGCGCCAACGTCATCACCCATACTTTGCGTTGAAACTTAGAGTTGCGCGTTACCGCTAAGCCGTAAACATGAGTCAGGGCTACCCAAAACGCAAGTGACCATGTCATTAGCACCATCACTTGGATCGCTTCAACTTGCAAAACATAAGTTACAAAGCCAAGACAGAGAGACAATAAGGCAATAATTCCAATCACACCTTTCGACGCTTGAGGTTTGATACTGAGCAATGGCGCTAACCCTATCACTCCCATCGCAAGCAGAGCCAATGGCGCAATAAGAAGATTAAAGTAAGGTGCGCCCACAGAGATATTTCCAAGGCCAAGTAATTCAAAAACCATTGGGTAGAAGGTACCAAACACCACCACCGCCGTACCCAGTACAAATATAAGTACCGCCACTAAACTCAAAAAACTTTTACTCGCAAAGCTAGTGATTGGATTCGACTCGAAAGATTCACCACGAACAATAAGAAGAGAAAACGAACTCACTAACACCAAAACCAGTATCAGCAACAGCGCGATACCTTTGGTTGGGTCAACAGCAAAAGCATGAACGGAAGTGAGGACGCCAGATCGAACAATAAAAGTACCGAGGATACTTAAACAAAACGTAATGAAAGCAAGGCTAAGTGACCACTTCAGCAACTGTTGCTTGCCTTTAGCAACACCCAAACTGTGCAATAGAGCGGTTGATGTTAGCCAAGGTAATAGGCTGGCATTTTCTACCGGGTCCCAGAACCACCAACCACCCCACCCTAACTCGTAGTATGCCCACCAAGAACCAAGAATGATCCCTGCGGTTAAAAAGATCCAAGCGACCAAACAACAACTGCGACAATGAGCGACCCAATCGAACTCAATCGGATCCACCAGCAAAGCGGCCACAGCAAATGCCAAGACCACAGAGAAACCAACATAACCCAAATACAACAGAGGCGGATGGAATATCAAACCAACGTCTTGCAGCATTGGGTTAAGGTCACGCCCTTCAAGTGGCAAGGTCGAATTCAGTTCAAATGGGTTCGAAGCAAATAAGGTAAACCATGCAAATATCGCGAGTAACACATTCATCACCCACAATACGCGGCTCTGATACTCAGAAGAATATTGCTTTTGTAGGGCAATCACACCCGACCAACAGCCAATGGTTAAGACCCAAAATAGCAATGAGCCTTCATGTCCAGCCCACACAGCGGCCATTTTGAAGAAGGTGGGTAATTGAGTATTGGAGTGTTCTGCAACATAGAGGATGGAAAAGTCGTCACCTACAAAGGCATAGCCAAGTAAAACGATAGCGCCAATGGAAAACAAAGCGCTAGAGAGGGAGAAACTGCGAATTAAAGCCACATTTTGTGCTTGTTTAGTTAGCATTTGATACATCGAATACACAGCGATAATGCTGCTGAGAACAGCGACCAAAATTAAACTAAACAGCCCCAAAGAACCGACCATATCACCTCAATCAGGCTCTACCTAAGCAGAACCAAGTTAAACCATTATTGGCATTGATTGCTCAACTAGCTGATGTAACTCAACTAGCTATTGCTACTCAGCGAAAAGAAATTTAGTGAGCAGATGTTTAGTATCCAACATCCACTCACTTATAACCTTGAGCGAAATTAAGCTAACGTTAATTGTCCTGCATAAAGGACAAACGTTCTTAGCATTAATACGCCCATCAGACTCAATGAAGTAACAGAGAAAATATACACAGTACTATGGCGAACCGATGCTGGTGTCACGGCGTTAAGCAACAAGGGTAAAACCATACCCACACCAATTACGCCATACCAGAACCAACTTGCCCAGAAACCACCGCCAATCGCGTTCCATACTGCCTGCTCACTTTGACCACCAGCAAATATCAACCCAGTGAAGAAAGTAACAAGGACAAACAGTTCAAACATAACAACAGGACGTTCGAAGCCGTGGATCCAAGAAATACTCGCACTATGCGGAGACTCCTTAAAGACCAACACACCAAATAAAATACATGCCGCCGCTCCCGAGGATAAACTCGAGAATAAGAACAAAATCGGCAGCACTGGGTTATTCAATAGTGGGAAAGTATTTAAAGCTGAAAGCAAGAATCCGGTATAAGCGGCAAGCATCAGAGCAAGAACAGCTAAGAATATTTCCAGAGCATTCTCAAACACTTCTAATTTGCCAATCCAATTACCGACAAAATCAAGTCGCCCTTTTAGCCATGCTTGATCATTCAAGAACACGACTATTTGATCTCTAAATATAATGCCGATCCAAAGGAATAAGATCACCATATATACTTGGAATAAGATCACACCCATCGACATCACAGACGTTGGATTATAGAAGATCATGATCTTCCAAAAGGATAACGGTTTTGTCAGGTGGAAAACCAAGATAAGCAGACCTGAAATGATCCCAAATGGCGCAAGAAAAGCCGTGGCCTTTAACACACCATTATGAGCAGGATCGCCTTCAATGACCTTACGTTTTAGGTAAATGGAGATCATTACGGCACCCGCCGACATCCCCGCGAGAAATAGATAGATTGCTATAATCCAGTCCCATACCACGGTACCAGACTGAAAAGCTGCGTCCCATGCACTCATAATCAAATCTCCCCTTTTTGGTGTGGCACTTTATAGAGTTTTGGCTGAGTACCTAGATAAGCTTTATCTCTGTAAACCACCTCAGATTGAAGCACCTGGTTTATCTCACTCTCAGGGTCATTTAGATCGCCAAAGACCAGCGCATTGGTCGGGCAAGATTCGACACAAGCAGGCAACTTCCCTTGTGCAAGATTGGTATCACGACAGAAGTTACATTTATCTGCGGACTTGTTCTCAGGATGGAAAAAGCGCACTTGATATGGGCAAGCCAATAGACAATAACCACAACCGACACACTTCTCTTGATGAACGTCGACAATGCCGGTTTTTTCATCTTTGTAGGCCGCGCCTGTTGGGCAAACCATCACACAAGGTGCGTTATCACAATGCTGGCAAGAGTTACGAGTAAAACGGTAATCAACATTGGGATATTCGCCTTGGGGCTCACTCTTAATAATTTCTAAGCGCGATACACCTTCAGGTACTTTATTTACTTCACGACATGCTTCGGTACAGGCGGTACAACCAATACAAGCGGTTTCGTCATGAATCATTCCATAACGTTTAGTGCCATCTTCTTGAACATTGGCTAGCGTCTTGCGACTTGTTACCGCCGCAGTTCCCGCTACACCTGTGGTAAAAATAACGGCACCAGCGCCTGCTAAAAAGTTTCTTCTTGAGCAGCTCATAGATTACTCCTCTTCTTTCTTCTGGTTGAAGTCTGAATGGCAATCCACACACAGCTTGATGGTTTGCTTCTTATCTAAGCCCAACACCTTTGCTTCAGTCGCATGAACATCGTGACAGTTTGAACACGTTAAGTTTTGTGCGTGTACGTCATGAGTCCAACTCGCTTCGCGCAGATCATCAGGCTTATGACAATCGATACATTGGCTGTTGGCATCTAGGATTAAGCTAGGATCGAGGAAAACCTTTTCAGTTCCCGGTTGTGATTGAGCCTCGCGATACTTCACCACTTCAGGCGCACCTTCACGGTGATCGGGGCCAATTGAACTATGACAGTCGGTACAATTTACTTCGCGGCCAAGCAAAGCGTGTGCACTTTCACCATGTGAACCCAATACCGTTTCTTTTGAATCTTTATGGCATTGAACACACTTGTAGTCTTTGTCGCGGATTAATTCGACTTCATGTCTTGTTGATTCTCCTACTGGCGTAACAGCAGGCTCAGCAACAGCATGAATGGAATAACCATAGAGGCAGAATGCTAGAAGGGATTTAAGCATTATGACTATGGCCAATTTAATATTGCCCATTTTATCCTTTCCTTATACCGGCATTATTTAACTCTCAACTAAATAATATTCCGGTTAAACAAAAGTACCCTTAAACGATATTATTACCGCTTAAATGATATCAATTCTTATTTTGGATAAGCCACAACGCTTTCTATAGTTAGAATATACCTCTAATTGGGTAATACGAAATTTGGATGGGTTAATCTGTGAACGCAATCACCCTATTTATATCATGGTCAATTTAGGTAATTGATTGTTATATATGATAATAATTCTCAATTAAATTTTAATAATACTGCCCACCAATACCCCTTTAGGGGTATATAAACTTCAACGTGATTGAAGTCACTACCATTAATTGATCTAAGACAAGCTATATCCAACACGTAACAAAATGTGTTTGTTTATGAATTAATATAAACAGGAATTCTCCAGTTCTTAATTTGAATAGCAAACTCACAACGCTTGGTATAAGAATCAGTATATTGGAGATATCACTGTGAAAAAGCATTGGATACGTAATTCGGTAACAGCACTATTAATGGTTAGCGCATCACTAGCAAGCACGACCAGTTTTGCTGCGTCTGAACAAAAAGAAATTGGCGATCCTCGTAACGACCAGTTCGAGCAAAACCACCCAGATCAATATCATTCATGGAGACAGACTTCAGAAAGCGAAACCATAGAAGATGCACTAAAAGAAGATCCCAACATGGTTATCATGTGGGCTGGCTACGGCTTCGCAAAAGATTACAACAAGGCACGTGGTCACTTTTATGCGATTGACGATGTACGACAAACGCTTCGTACTGGCGGCCCAACAGACGAAAGCTCAGGCCCAATGCCAATGGCATGTTGGAGCTGTAAGAGCCCAGACGTAGCACGTGTTATTGAAGAACGTGGCGAAGATGGTTACTTCGAAGGTAAGTGGGCGCGTCTTGGCAACGAGATCATTAACCCTATTGGCTGTTCAGACTGTCACGATACCAAAAGCGAAGGCTTTAAAAATGGTGAACCAGCTCTTAAGGTGACTCGTCCTTACGTTGAACGTGCATTTGAAACGATTGGTAAAAAGTTTGATGAACAAAGCCGCTTAGACCAACAAGCATCTGTTTGTGCTCAGTGCCACGTGGAATACTACTTCACAGGGCCAACCAAAGGTGTGAAATTCCCTTGGGACCAAGGTACAACCGTTGGCGACATGGAACGCTACTATGATGCAATCAACTTTAAAGATTGGACGCATAAAGTATCGAAAGCACCAATGCTGAAAGCACAGCACCCAGGTTTTGAAACATGGCGCGAAGGCATCCATGGTAAGAACAAAGTCGTTTGTGCTGACTGTCATATGCCGAAAGTTACCAAAGAAGATGGCACTGTTTATACCGACCATAAAGTGGGTAACCCATTCGACCGCTTCGAAGATACGTGTGCAAACTGTCACACTCAATCGAAAGAAACCATGCGTAACATCGTTTCAAGCCGCAAAGCGCAAGTTCTGAACATGAAGCTGACTGCTGAGAAACAAATCGTAGCTGCTCACTTTGAAGCAGGCGCGGCATGGGAAGCGGGTGCGACAGAGCAAGAGATGGAGCCTATCCTACTGGATATCCGTCACGCTCAATGGCGTTGGGACTACGCTATTGCATCTCACGGCATTCATATGCATGCACCTGAAATCGCTCTAGAAGTGCTAGGTACTGCCGTTGACCGCGCAGCCGATGCTCGAACTAAGATTGTTCGTCTACTGGCGAAGAAAGGCATCACCGATCCAATCGAGATTCCAGATATCTCGACAAAAGAAGCAGCTCAAAAAGCGCTTGGAATGGACATGGATAAGATGAACGCTGAGAAACAACACTTCTTAGACACTGTTGTTCCTAAATGGGAAGAGCAAGCTGAAAAGCGTGAAGCTAACTACGAATACTAGTTTCTTCAATTAGACCATTACGTAAAAACCAGTCACACTATTGTTGTGTGGCTGGTTTTTTTAGGTTTTGGGGAAGACACATCAATATCGCCCCCCCGATCCGCTCGCCAATTCAAGGAATAAACAATGAAAATCTTACTTTCGCTTTCGGCATTATGTATTGCACTACTCAGTTCAGGCGTTCACGCCTCAGAACGAGCAGAAACAGGGTGGGAAATGATTGAGGAAGGTGCGCTGGTCGTTGATGTCAGGACACCAGGAGAGTTCAAGCAAGGTCATCTGGACAATGCGATTAACTACCCTCTTTCTGAAGTCGCTACGCACTTTGCCAGCATAGACAAAGCTCAACCTATCGTTTTGTATTGCCGCAGTGGTAACCGCTCAGGACAAGCTTACCAGTATTTGAAAGCTCAAGGGTTTACACAGATCCACAACGCTGGCGGTTTAATTGAGATGCAAGAAAGCAAATAATCTCGAAATTACAGATAGTGCCCGTTTAACGGATCATTTGCTTAGCTTGGTTGATCGAATGGATGATAGAGACACGATCAATGCCTTTCTGGTTAGAATCGAGAATTTGAGTCCAAGCATCGATCGCTTGTTGGTAGCGCATACTGATGAAGTGATCGGTCGCTATCAACATCAATGCCGTACGATCGTTGGGATCAAGCTCCATGGATTGATTTAAGAGCACTTTCACATCATCACTCATCGCCTGTGAACTTAGGTAATACAAGGCGCTCGCTTTAGCTGCATAAAGCCCTGAAGGCGCCTGTGGGTCTAAACGAATCGCATAGTCGTAACAGGTAAATGCAGCATTAAACTCCCCTTTCTGCATATAAACACCACCAAGCTTAAACCAAAGGTCTGATTGATTAGGGTCTTGCTCCAGGCTCTGCTGAAGTTCATTTTGGAAATCTGTTGCTGTATAGCTGCTGTCGTCACTTGAAGTAAGTTGAGGGGCTTCTTGTTTCATCTGAGACCAAACCAGAATGCTGGCTAATATCGCCACACATGAAATAAGGAGGTTGCCTTTAAGATGACTGGTTTTTCTGTTTGATGCGATCACGATTGCCACTAGAAATAGGCTCATTAGCAGCAAAGCAATCAGTAACCAGATATCCATTCCATTCTCCTTTCATTGACGCTTTACTGTACCTTTTTCTCACTAAAACAATATTGATCGAGGTTTAGCTATTGGCTTTTAAACAAGTCACAGCCAAATTCTAGGTAATAAAAAACCGAGCACAATGGCTCGGCTTTTTGTCTCAACTTCTATTTATAGAAGTGAAAGATTACTCAGTGTCTTGCTCGCTATCAGAAGCGTCTGATGCTTGCTCTTCACTTGATTCAGAAACGACTGCTGCTTCAGCGTTTGCTACTTCAGCTTCGCCTTCAACAACCTCAGCTTCTTCTACTTCGTCGATACGTTGTAGACCTACAACGTTCTCGTCGTCAGAAGTACGAATCAGTGTTACACCTTGAGTGTTACGACCAACTTGGCTCACTTCCGCAACGCGAGTACGTACTAGCGTACCTGCGTCGGTGATCATCATCATTTCGTCGCCTTCTTCAACTTGAACAGCGCCAACAACTGGGCCATTACGTTCAGAGACTTTGATAGAAACCACACCTTGCGTTGCACGGCCTTTCGTTGGGTATTCAGCTAGTTCAGTACGCTTACCGTAACCGTTTTGAGTCACAGTTAGGATATCGCCTTCGTTAGAAGGAACAATCAACGATACTACTTGATCGTCTTCTGGAAGCTTCATACCACGAACACCAGAGGCAGTACGGCCCATTGCACGTACTTTGTCCTCGTTAAAGCGAACAACTTTGCCCGATTTAGAGAACAGCATGATGTCGCTATCACCGTTAGTGATGTCAACGCCAATCAGTGAATCATCGTCACGTAGGTTAACTGCAATTAAGCCGTTAGCACGTACGTTTGCGAACTGATCCAGTGATGTCTTCTTAACAGTACCGTCACCCGTTGCCATGAAGATGAATTTCTCGTTAGAGAACTCAGAAACAGGCAGGATAGCCGTGATACGCTCACCTTCTTCTAGAGGAAGAATGTTAACGATAGGCTTACCACGAGCAGTACGACTTGCTAATGGCAGTTGGTAAACTTTCAGACGGTATGTCTTACCACGAGTAGAGAAACATAGGATGTTATCGTGAGTATTAGCAACAAGCAGACGCTCAATGTAATCCTCATCTTTCATCTTAGTTGCACTCTTACCTTTACCACCACGACGCTGAGCTTCGTAGTCGCTTAGGATTTGGTACTTAACGTAACCTGCGTTAGAAAGCGTTACTACAACGTCTTCTTGAGCAATCAGCTCTTCCATGTCGATGTCATGAACTGCCGCTGTGATTTCTGTACGACGCTCGTCGCCATAGATTTCACGTACTGCTTCAAGTTCTTCACGGATAACTTCCATCAAACGCTCAGTGCTTGCAAGAATGTGCATTAGCTCAGCGATTTCTTCTAGAAGGGCTTTGTACTCGTCTAGAATCTTCTCGTGCTCAAGGCCTGTTAGGCGGTGAAGACGAAGTTCTAGAATTGCTTGTGCTTGTGTTTCCGTTAGGAAGTATTGACCATCGCGGATGCCGTATTGGTCTTCTAACCAATCAGGACGAGCTGCGTCAGTACCTGCACGCTCAAGCATTGAAGCAACGTTACCAAGATCCCAACCACGAGACACTAAACCAACTTTAGCTTCTGCTGGTGTTGGCGCGCTCTTGATCAGTTCAATGATTTCATCAATGTTAGCAAGTGCTAGAGACAATGCTTCAAGGATGTGTGCACGGTCGCGTGCTTTCTTCAATTCGAAGATAGTACGACGAGTCACAACTTCGCGACGGTGGTCTACGAAGCACTTAAGCATGTCTTTGATGTTGAACAACTGTGGTTGACCGTTATTCAACGCAACCATGTTGATACCGAAAGTCGTTTGCAGTTGAGTTTGAGCGTATAGGTTGTTAAGAACCACTTCGCCTACTGCATCACGCTTACATTCAATAACAATACGCATACCGTCTTTATCAGACTCGTCACGCAGTGCACTGATGCCTTCTACTTTCTTATCTTTAACCAGTTCAGCAATCTTCTCGATCAAACGAGCTTTGTTTACTTGGTAAGGGATCTCAGTAACGATAATGGTTTCTTTACCATTCTTCTCTACTTCGATATCCGCTTTTGAACGCATGTAAACCTTACCGCGGCCAGTCTTGTAAGCATCTACGATGCCTTTACGACCACTGATAAGTGCTGCTGTTGGGAAGTCAGGACCAGGGATATAGTCCATTAGCTCATCAATAGTGATATCTTCATTATTGATAAATGCTAAACAGCCATCAACAACTTCACCAAGGTTATGTGGTGGGATGTTGGTAGCCATACCTACTGCGATACCAGAAGCACCGTTTACCAATAGGTTAGGAATTTTTGTAGGAAGTACTGCTGGAATTTGTTCTGTACCATCGTAGTTCGGTACGTAATCCACAGTTTCCTTATCAAGGTCAGCCAGGAGCTCGTGAGCAATTTTCGCCATACGAACTTCGGTATAACGCATTGCAGCCGCGGAGTCGCCATCGATAGAACCAAAGTTACCTTGGCCATCAACTAGCATGTAACGCAGTGAGAACGGTTGCGCCATACGAACAATAGTATCGTATACAGCACTATCACCATGTGGGTGGTATTTACCGATTACATCACCTACTACACGAGCAGACTTTTTATATGGTTTGTTCCAATCATTACCTAGTACATTCATCGCGAACAAAACGCGGCGGTGTACAGGTTTTAGGCCATCACGCACATCTGGAAGGGCACGACCAACGATGACGGACATCGCGTAGTCTAGGTATGAACCTCTAAGCTCATCTTCAATATTTACGGGCGTGATCTCTTTCGCTAGATCGCTCATAGAGCCATTTTCCCTCTATAGTCAGATCGTATTTTTGAATACGTATAAGACCGAAAAATATAACACAAATTTACCTACGGAGGCATCACTTTCCCTCTCCTTTTACCATCTTGTGACCCTTGTAGCCAATCAATTGATGAGAAATTGCACCTCCGCATCATATCTTGCTGAAACATGGTCACTTTACATCCAATAAACTAGCAAAATTGTAGATCTTCTGGTCAGCGCGAAAAGGCAAGTTATAATGCCTGCAATTTCATGGATGCATTATTTAACTTGGAAATGCCGATTATGACTAAATCACAGAACGTAGACCCAGCAGAAATCAAGAAATTCGAAGACATGGCGTCACGCTGGTGGGATCTAGAAGGCGAATTTAAGCCACTACATCAAATCAACCCACTGCGACTAAATTACGTATTAGAGAAGACTGAAGGCCTATTTGGTAAGAAAGTCCTCGATGTTGGCTGCGGCGGCGGTATTCTTGCAGAAAGCATGGCGGTTGAAGGTGCGATAGTGACAGGCCTAGACATGGGTAAAGAACCGCTAGAAGTCGCGCGCCTTCACGCATTAGAAACGGGCACCAAGCTCGATTACATCCAGAGCACTATCGAAGACCACGCAGAACAGAACCCACAGACGTACGATGTGGTAACGTGCATGGAAATGCTTGAACACGTTCCTGACCCACAATCTGTTATCACTGCCTGTTCGAAATTGGTGAAACCGGGCGGCCACGTGTTCTTTTCTACATTAAACCGTAATTTCAAATCTTACTTGTTTGCGATTGTTGGTGCAGAGAAGCTATTGAGGATCGTTCCAGAAGGCACTCATGAACACGAGAAGTTCATTCGCCCTGCTGAACTTATCAAGATGGTCGATAACACTCCGCTGCAAGAACTAGGGATTACAGGGCTGCACTACAATCCTCTTACGGACACTTATCGTTTAGGCACAAATGTAGACGTAAACTACATCGTCCACACGCAAAACTTTGGCTAAAAAATATCGGTAGCCCTACCGTAAAACCTTTTGTAAAAAAGACGAATGAAAAGAGTTGCAATTACCATAACTTTGCGACTTTTTTCAGTCTAAATTTCGTGCGCTAGCTTCCATTTTGACCACCTCGATTTAAATTTAATCGCCTAAAATCAATCGCCCATTTTGGCCAAAGATCAAGGAATTTTTTTTTATGGGCGTGCAAAAATAAAGCATCATTAAAAGCCGACTTTTATACAATCAAGTCACATATAACCTCATCAGTTAGTGGTCACTTACAGTTTTTTTTCAATCCACCACTTATCCACAAGCAACCCCATTTCTTTACCTTGAAAAATATCAGTTGTAGCACTATCTTGTAACCCAACAAACAAATGACCCCTATATGTTGTGTTTGAACTACAATGTATGGGTAGACCAAGATCACAAAGCCGAAACGTAATTTACAAAAATTACACAGAAATACACAAAAACACGGCCTTGTTCAGTTTTGTTAGGGAAATTAAGCAGAATGAACCAACAACTTACTGTTACCAAGCGTAACGGGCGCAAAGAAACGATCGATCTAGAGAAGATCCATCGCGTGATTACATGGGCAGCTGAAGGCTTGCACAATGTTTCTGTATCACAAGTAGAATTGAAAGCTCACATTCAGTTTTACGATGGCATCACCACTACTGACATTCATGAAACTATCATCAAGTCAGCAGCGGATTTAATCTCTGAAGAGACTCCTGATTACCAATATCTAGCAGCACGTCTGTCTGTATTCCACCTACGTAAAAAAGCGTACGGCGAATACGAGCCGCCTGCACTGTATGACCACGTTGCAAAACTGGTTGATATGGGTAAATACGATAGCCACCTTATGGAAGACTACACGAAAGCTGAATTCGAAGAGCTTGACGAGTACATCGACCACAAACGTGACTTAGACTTCTCTTACGCAGCGGTTAAGCAGCTCGAAGGTAAATACTTCGTGCAAAACCGTGTAACGAAAGAAATCTACGAGAGTGCTCAGTTCCTTTACATTTTAGTTGCTGCGTGTCTATTCGCTAAATACCCGAAATCGACTCGTCTTGACTACATCAAACGTTTTTACGACGCATCGTCTACGTTTAAGATTTCTCTACCTACACCGATCATGTCTGGTGTACGTACGCCTACTCGTCAATTCAGCTCTTGTGTACTGATCGAATGTGGTGACAGCCTTGATTCAATCAACGCAACAGCAAGCTCAATTGTTCGTTACGTATCTCAACGTGCTGGTATTGGTATCAACGCAGGTCGTATCCGTGCGCTGGGTTCTGAAATCCGTAATGGTGAAGCGTTCCACACTGGCTGTATCCCTTTCTACAAATACTTCCAAACAGCAGTAAAATGTTGTTCACAAGGTGGTGTTCGTGGCGGTGCGGCAACGGTATTCTACCCACTATGGCATGGTGAAGTTCAGTCTCTATTAGTACTGAAAAACAACCGCGGCGTTGAAGAGAACCGTGTTCGTCACATGGACTACGGCGTACAGCTGAACAAACTCATGTATTCTCGTCTTGTTCAAGGTGGCAACATCAGCCTGTTCTCACCTTCTGACGTACCTGGCCTTTACGATGCGTTCTTCGAAAACCAAGACCGTTTTGAAGAACTATATGTTAAGTACGAAAACGATCCTTCAGTGAAGCGTGAAACGGTTAAAGCCGTTGAGCTGTTCTCTCTGCTAATGCAAGAGCGAGCTTCTACTGGTCGTATCTACATTCAGAACGTTGACCACTGTAATACACACAGCCCGTTTGATTCTGAAGTGGCTCCTGTTCGTCAGTCGAACCTATGTCTAGAAATCGCGCTACCAACTAAGCCACTTTCTAACGTAGAAGATGACGAAGGTGAAATTGCACTATGTACGCTTTCAGCGTTTAACCTAGGCGCAATCAACGAGCTAGACGACCTTGCTGAGCTTTCTGAACTGGTTGTTCGTGCACTTGATGCATTGCTTGATTACCAAGACTACCCACTTCCAGCAGCACGCAAGTCGACAATGAACCGTCGTACTCTAGGTGTGGGTGTCATCAACTACGCATACTACCTAGCGAAAAACGGCGTGAAGTACTCTGATGGCAGCGCAAACAGTCTGACTCACCGTACTTTTGAAGCAATTCAATACCACTTGTTAAAAGCGTCTGTTGAACTGGCGAAAGAACAAGGCCGTTGCCCATCTTTCCACGAGACCAACTACGCGAAAGGCCTACTGCCAATCGATACTTACAAGAAAGATATCGACTTAGTATGTGAAGAGCCACTGCACTACGATTGGGACACGCTACGCGAAGAGATCATGGAGCACGGTCTGCGTAACTCTACGCTAACAGCGCTTATGCCTTCTGAGACATCGTCTCAAATCTCGAACGCGACTAACGGTATCGAGCCACCACGTGGTTACGTATCAGTGAAAGCATCGAAAGACGGCATCCTTAAGCAAGTGGTTCCAGATTTCCTAAATCTTAAAGAGAACTACGAGCTACTTTGGAACATTGGTTCTAACGACGGTTACCTACACCTAGTGGGTATCATGCAAAAATTCGTTGACCAAGCTATCTCTGCAAACACTAACTATGACCCAAGTGTTTACGACAGCGGTAAAGTACCAATGAAGAAGCTGCTTCAAGACCTACTAACAGCGTACAAGTACGGTGTTAAGACGCTTTACTACCATAACACTCGTGATGGTGCTAAAGACGACCAAGGCGATGCAGTTCAAGTGCCGGAAGAAGATTGTGAAGGCGGCGGTTGTAAGATCTAAACCGCAATAAACATTAAGACCCCAGAGAAGAGTTATCTTCTCTGGGTTTAAAGCATTAACAGGGCCCGTTTTATTACGGGTCTTTAAAGGATTTGAGGCATTTATGGCTTACAGTACTTTTTCTCAGCAAAAAAATGACCAACTAAAAGAACCAATGTTCTTGGGTCAGTCGGTAAACGTTGCACGTTACGACCAACAAAAATTCGAAATCTTCGAAAAGTTGATCGAGAAGCAGCTTTCTTTCTTCTGGCGTCCAGAAGAAGTAGACGTATCTAGCGACCGTATCGACTACAACAAGCTTCCTGAGCATGAAAAGCACATTTTCATCTCTAACTTGAAGTACCAAACGCTTCTAGATTCTATCCAAGGCCGCAGCCCTAACGTTGCCCTACTTCCACTGGTATCTCTACCAGAAGTTGAAACTTGGATTGAGACTTGGTCTTTCTCTGAAACGATTCACTCTCGTTCTTACACACATATCATCCGTAACATCGTCAATGATCCAGGTGTAGTATTCGACGACATCGTTGAAAACGAAGAGATCCTGAAGCGTGCGAAAGACATCGCGTTTTACTACGATGATTTAATCAAGCTGACGGCTGACTACCACCGCTACGGTGAAGGCAACCACAACATCAACGGCGAAGACGTTAAGATTTCACTTCACGACCTGAAGAAGAAGCTTTACGTATGTCTAATGTCTGTAAACGCACTGGAAGCGATTCGTTTCTACGTGAGTTTTGCATGTTCATTCGCATTCGCTGAGCGTGAGCTAATGGAAGGTAACGCGAAGATCATCAAGCTAATCGCTCGTGATGAAGCCCTTCACCTTACTGGTACACAGCACATGATCAACTTGCTACGCAATGGTCAAGATGATTTTGAATTCATGCAGATCGCTGAAGAGTGTAAGCAAGAGTGTTTCGACCTATTCAAAGAAGCGGCTGAGCAAGAGAAAGAGTGGGCAGAATACCTATTCAAAGATGGCTCTATGATTGGTCTGAACAAAGACATTCTTTGCCAATACGTTGAGTACATTACCAACATCCGTATGCAGGCTGTTGGCCTAGGTACGGCTTACCCAGCAGCAACGTCGAACCCAATTCCATGGATCAACGCTTGGTTGTCTTCAGATAACGTTCAAGTTGCTCCACAAGAAGCAGAAATCAGTTCTTACCTAGTTGGCCAAATCGACAACGAAGTAAAAGCTGACGACTTTGAAGGATTTGAGCTGTAATGCCAACAATCACAATCAACAAACTGACTTCAATTGAATCTAACCCTTCAAACACTCTGTTGGAAACAATGGAACAAGCTGGGTTAGAGCCAGAATACAACTGCCGAGATGGTCACTGTGGCGCTTGCCGCTGCACGTTGGATTCTGGTGAGGTCGAGTACGTTGGTTTTGCTATGGCTTACACGCAAGGTAATGAGATATTGCCTTGTATCTGTAAAGCAAAGACTGAGCTATCGCTGAGTAACGTTATTCATAGAAACAAGCAAAAACGCGCATAAGCCAGCTGGCTTTAGGTCACTTTGTTCGAATATCGTCAATAAGAATCAAAAAAGGGTCCGCTTCCTTTAGGAATGCGGACCCTTTTCTATTTATGTCTTTAGGTATCTAAAGCGACTCGTCTATCACTCAACCAAATCTTCCTGTTGGCTTGTGTCATACAAAGCCAAACGTTTATTGCTGAGTCAGGTTAAGAGTCACAGAGCCAATATAACAAGCGCTTCGGCACTCTCCACAGCCGTTACACTTATCTTTGTCCACTGTAGGCAACTCTCCTACTTCGATGTGTATTGCACCAGCTGAACACGCCGTTTGGCATGCTGAACAGTCCATTTGCATGTAATTATTGCAGCTATCCGCAAAGCTCGGCTTGAGGTCGATATAAGGCGTGACCGTTGGATGAAGTGCGCCGGTCGGACACACTTCAGTGCATTTGTTACACATAGAACAACTGTTGTAATCCAAATTCAGCAGCGCACTGCCCTCTAGCACCTCAATAACGCTATTTGGACACGATTGTTCACACAATCCACAACCGTCGCAAAGACGCTCAAACAGCACCTCATCGACCGCTCTTGGCGGTCTTGCATGCAAGCGCTGTGATATCTCTTCATAATTCGCGGCTGCTTTAACCGGTTTAGAAAGTCGAGTTAAGAAACCGCGTCTATTTGAATTTATTTGTTCAGACATTAGTCGATATATAACTTTTTAGTAGCAACGTTTAAATTATATTCAGATATTAAGTACTTAAACCAATCTATTACATCAACCGATAGCTTTTTATAAAAAGATAACTCTGATGCTTTATTTAGTTTTTCTAAATAAACAGAAGACCAAGTTAATAAGTGACCCTCAAGTAATTCACCAGCTGAATTAATATTATTTTCTAACAAATACGCATGAGCGAATAACATTAAACCAAATTGATCTTCCGGCTCTCTTAACCCAGTGTCTAATTCAATCTGATTCAATTCTAAAAACTGGCGATACTCAACCGTAGAAGCACCAAACACAACGCGGTCTTTATCTAGGTACACAGAACCCCAAGGCGGAGCTGGCATATCTCCAACGCCTTCAAACAGGCGGCTGAACTCTGCTGCGAGCGCATCTTCGTCTTCGCTTCTTAATGCCTGCAAGCATTCTTCAGAGAGTACTTCGCTCTCAACCAAAGCTTCGACAATGGTGATTAACTGTTCTTTACTTGTCGCTTGATAAAATAGCGAACCCAACAATTTATGCGTATCGATAATCATTATTATTTATACCGTTATAGGTTTAAAGATAATTATATTAATTAACTCATTTCATTCTTTGATCTATTTTATA
>NZ_JBFRLG010000042.1:0-284 GCF_041469785.1 Vibrio sp. 10N.286.48.F5
TCCGAAGTGATGTAAGTCACAACGAAGAGAAGCTCTTTAACAATTTAAACCTATCAATCTGTGTGGGCACTCGTTGATGAATATCAAAACGTTTTATCGTTAGATAAAACAGATTCTTCGGAATCAAAATGATTTCAATGAACTGAGTGACCAATACGAATAATTACTTTCTTTATAGAGAGGGGTTATTTGGCACAGTCAATTCATTACCATTCTGTTGGAATGGTAATAGCTTTAGAATTACATGTTTACTTCGGTAAATATTAGTTTTGAAGTCAGTATTC
>NZ_JBFRLG010000043.1:0-60842 GCF_041469785.1 Vibrio sp. 10N.286.48.F5
CACCCTACATTTATAAAAATTACTTTAATTAAAATAGATAAAATCAATAAAGTAATTATATGAAATATAAAAATGAATGAATCATAAATAAAGTTCAAGAATGAACTCAATATTTCACTGAGAGGTGTCAAATGAACAGCACACTTTTTCTTACAGGCTTCGGCGTGTACGTATGTTTTTTAATTTGGTTAGGCTGGTTTGTCTCGCGTAATCAAAAATCTGGCGAAGATTTCTTATTAGGTGGCCGTGGCCTGCCATTATTCTTAGTACTTGGTACAACAGTTGCGACTATGGTCGGCACTGGTTCAAGTATGGGCGCGGTTGGCTTTGGCTACGCAAATGGTTGGGCGGGTGCTCTGTACGGAATTGGCGGTGCTGTCGGCATCCTATTGCTTGCACTTTGGTTTGCTCCGGTTCGTAAACTGAACTTCATGACCATGAGTGAAGAGCTGGCTTATTACGTTGGCGCTAACCGAATCGTAAAAAACGTGGTTGGCCTACTTATCTTTATCGCGTCAATCGGTTGGTTAGGTGCGCACATTCTAGGTGGCGGCATGTACCTAGCGTGGATTGCAGACATCGACCTTAACCTTGCGAAAATTATTATTGCTGCAGCTTTCACTATCTACGTTGTTATCGGTGGTTACACAGCAGTTGTATGGACCGATACGATTCAAGCAATCATCCTTTTTGCTGGCTTCATCCTAATGGCGGTAATGTCTGTTGATCACATTGGTGGCATGGATAACCTTTACGCTGCGATGGACCCTGCTGCTACAAGCTTTTTAGCAATCGATAAACTGGGCATTCTGCCTGCTGTTTCTCTGGCTGTGGTTATCGGTGTGGGCGTACTTGCAACACCTTCATTCCGTCAGCGTATCTACTCTGGTAAAGATGTTTCAACTATCCGTCGCTCATTTGTCGCTTCTGGTGTGTTGTACCTTTTCTTCTCTATTATTCCAGCAATCATAGGTATGGCGGCACACGCTATTGACCCAACGCTGGATAACCCGAACTACTCGTTCCCATACGTAGCTGCAACGGTTCTTCCAGTTGGCGTAGGCATGATTGTTCTTATCGCAGGTCTATCTGCAACCATGTCGAGTGCAAGCTCAGATGCGATTGCCGGTGTATCTATCCTACTGCGTGACGTGTACGTGATGTTCACAGGCCGCGTACCAAACAAAGAATCAATGTTGAACTACTCTCGTCTAGCTTTGGTTGTGGTGATTGGCTTCGCACTACTGTTCGCACTGACGTCAAACGACATCATTGGCTACATCACTAAGATGATTTCAACGGTTATGTCGGGCATGTTTGTGTGCGGTATGTTGGGTAAATTCTGGAAACGCTACAACTGGCAAGGTGCGCTTGCAACACTAGCGGGTGCTTCTGTAGCTTCATTCGTAGTAATGTTAAACGCTGACTACACAGCCTTCTGGGGCAACCCAGTTATCCCATCATGTCTGTTTGCTCTAACGGCAGGTGTGGTTGTGAGCCTAGTGACTCCGGCTAACCAAGTAACACCTGAAATGGCAAAAGCGATTCTTGATGACGAGCGTGCTCTGATGGAGATGGAAATGTCTGAGACTGGCGTACTTGAAGAAGAAGCGGCACCTCAACGTCCTGCAAATCAAACAAGCTAAACCTAGTCTCCACAACTGGTTTGCTTAATTCAGGCCCTGCTTAGTGGCAGGGCCTTCTCCCACATATATCTCTCTATTTTAGGATCGGCTATGCCTGCATCTTCTCATTTCAATATTGCTTTCTTTGGCGAATGTATGGTCGAAATCAGCGGCTCTCCATTAACCAAAAAGTTTGGCGGTGACACACTTAATACCGCACTTTACCTTTCTCGCTTAACTCAACATCAAAACTTCTCTGTGCACTATGCGACAGGGCTTGGCAGTGATGAGCTGTCTCAAAATATGATTGATAGCTGGCAACTAGAAGGCATTCAAACCAATTTCGTCGAACGCATTGCGAACAAGCTTCCTGGACTCTACATGGTTGAAACCGACGAGACAGGCGAGCGACACTTTCATTACTGGCGCAACGACGCGGCAGTCAAATCTTACTTTCAAGCTAGTGATCTGAATAAGCTTGAAATCGCCCTGACCGAGAAACAAGTCGATGCGGTTTACATCAGCGGTATCAGTATCGCGATTTTAGATGACGCCTATCGTGAGCGCTTATTCAAAGCTATTAGCGTGTTCTCAAATCAAGGCGGCAAGCTGATTTTTGATAACAACTATCGCCCGCAACTTTGGACGACTGAACAAGCTCAGCATTGGTACGCCAAGTTACTACCATTGGTCGACATTGCACTGATTACCGAAGACGACGACCTGCTGGTTTGGGGCAATGGCGAGAGCGTTCAACAACGCTGCCTTCGCTTAGGCTGCCAAGAGATCGTCATCAAACGTGGCTGTGAGCCATGCAAGATTGTTCAAGTTGAACAAGGCGATGTTGTTGAGAGTTATGTATCCGCGACTCGTGTTTCTAACGTGGTCGACACCTGCGCTGCGGGCGATTCATTCGCTGCGGGTTATTTAGCTGCGCGTCTTACTGGCGAGAGCGCCACCGACGCAGCCGAATTTGGCCACCAACTGGCTTCCATCGTTATTCAATACTCTGGCGCAATAATCCCTATGAGCGCTATGAGCCAACTGATTAAAAAATAAAAAGCGGAACTATTATGTCTCAAGAAATGATCAACACACTTAAGCAGTTCAAAGTTATCCCTGTTATTCAAATCAACAAGGTGGAACATGCGATTCCACTAGCAAAAGTGTTAGTAGAAAATGGCCTGCCAGTCGCAGAAGTGACGTTCCGTACCGAAGCGGCAGCGGATTCGATTCGTGCGATGCGTGATGCCTACCCAGAGATGTGTATCGGTGCTGGTACAGTATTAACGCCAGCGCAGATCGACCTTGCGAAAGAGGCGGGCAGCGAATTCATCGTAGCACCGGGCCTGAATCCAAACACCGTAAAACGCTGCCAAGAGATCGGCATGCCAATCGTTCCGGGCGTAAACAACCCAAGCCAAGTAGAGCAAGCGCTAGAGCTTGGTCTTAACTTCTTGAAGTTTTTCCCAGCAGAAGCGTCTGGCGGCATCAACATGGTGAAATCTTTGCTAGCGCCTTACGTTGATGTGTCACTAATGCCAACGGGCGGTATCGGCAAACACAACGTGAATGATTACTTAGCCGTTGATCGCGTCGTATGTTGCGGTGGCACGTGGATGGTTTCTCCAAAGATGATCGAGAACGAACAGTGGGATGAGATCGCGGTGTTGGTTCGTGAAGCGGTTGAGTTGGTTAGCTAATCATAAGTTTGTGAGCTCATTCGTTTTTCACAGACGATAGGCTTTGAGCTCACGATAAACAACAGCAGTGGCTGAAGGTTCTGTTTTGTGAATCGCCTCCGATAAACAAAACAGAACGTCCGTTATATAGGAAAACTAATAATGAAAAAAACTATATTGTCTCTATTGATTTCAAGTTCAGTAGTGTCCCCAATGGCGTTAGCAATGGCTCCGAATACCGATCTAAATTTAATGCCGTATCCACAAACAGTCGAGCTGCAAGCTGGGCAAGTTAAGGTCGACGGTAACTTCAAGGTTTACATCAAAGGCTTTAACTCTGATCGCGTTGAATACACCGCGAAACGCTTTATCGATCGCCTAGAGCGCCAAACTGGCGTGCCGATTCTAAACTGGCAGGTTGATAGCGCAGACGAAGCGAACCTGATCATTGATATCGACGCGGCGCCAAAGTCTGAAGTACAGAACATCGACTCTGTAGAGTCTTACAAAATTACGACTCAGGGTGAGCAAATCACGCTGAGCGCACCAAGCCCATATGGCGCTATTCACGGCATCGAAACCCTTTTACAGCTCGTTGAAACCACAGCAACTGGCTACCATATTCCTGCTGTCACGATTGTTGATGAGCCCCGCTTTCGTTGGCGTGGAGTCTCTTACGATACCTCGCGTCACTTCATTGAATTTGATGTGTTGATTCGTCAGCTAGATGCGATGGCTTCTGCGAAAATGAACGTGTTCCATTGGCACTTCTGGGACGATCAAGGTATCCGCATTCAAACGGAATCTTGGCCACGTTTGTGGTCTGAAACCGCTGATGGTAACTACTACACCAAAGACCAAGTCCGTTACTTAGTGGAATACGCTCGTAATCTTGGTATTCGTGTTATTCCAGAAGTTTCACTGCCGGGACACTCTTCTGCTGTGGCGCACGCTTACCCACGCTTGATGTCGGGTGGTGAAGGTCAAAGCTACGAACAAGAACGTGGCTGGGGTGTATTTGAGCCATTGATGGACCCACTTAACCCAGAGCTCTATGAAATGCTGGGCGACGTGTTTGATGAAGTGACAGAACTGTTCCCAGACGAGTACTTCCACATTGGTGGCGATGAGCCGAACTATGCGCAATGGAAAAACAGCGAAAAGCACCAAGAGTTCATCGAAGAGAACAATATCGATGGCGAGCGCGGCTTACAGTCTTACCTCAACGTAAAAGTTGAAAAGATGCTGGAAGAGCGTGGCAAGAAGATGACGGGTTGGGATGAGATTTGGCATAAAGATCTGCCAACTTCTATCGTGATTCAAAGCTGGCAAGGACACGACAGTATCGGTCGTGCGGCGAAAGAGGGCTACCCAGGTATTCTGTCTACGGGTTACTACCTAGACCAACCTCAGCCAACCAGTTACCACTATCGCAATGATCCAATGCCAAGTGGCATCACGGTTGACGATAAGCTGCACAGTGGTGAGAAGTTTGTGACTTACCAATGGCAAAAGCCTCGCTCTAAAGGCAGCCCACGTAAGGGAACACTGACTATCATTGAAGCGCAAGACGGTACTTTCCGCGCGTTCAGTGATTACAACGGTAAGTCTCGTGAAGAGATCTACATCCTTGATTATGTGCCGGGTAAAACCTTTGTCGGCCACTTCGATAACTTCATGTCGTATACCGAATTCAACCTGAACTTGAATCCAAATGGGTTTGCGGAAGGCAGCTATCAGTTAATTGGTAACGTGCGCTGGCCAACCAAAGGCGAAGTGATTGCGAGCAGCGATGTAGAAGGCAGCGTGATCCCTGAGCCAAACGGAGGCTACCCCGCGGAGCTAACCGACAAAGAAAAAGAGCTGATTTTAGGCGGCGAGATCACCATGTGGCTAGAAAACAAAGACAGCCTCACGGTCGAAAACTACCTATGGCCTCGCAGTTATGCAATTGCAGAACGTTTCTGGTCGGATGCAGAACTGACAGACGAACGCAGTATGTATAAGCGCATGAAAGCAATGGATACATGGTCGGAAGTATCGGTAGGGCTACGTCATCACGCAGATGCTGATATGCTGTTGAAGCGCATTGCCAAAGGCCAAGATATTCACGACCTGCGCGTGCTAGCGAAATACACCGAGCCGGCTCAATACTATGCTCGCAACTGGGAAAAGTGGAACTCCACTGAACCTAAGGGCACCTTGTACAGCCAATACGAGCGCCTAAATCGCTTCGTGGATGCTTTGCCAGTAGAAAGCTACGCGGTGTATGAGATGCAAGACTTGGTCAATGAAGTGGCGACAGGCAATCAGCAGGCGCTAGAGCAACTTGCAGAGCATTATCAGCAAGCAAAATCAGCTGCACTAGCGGCGGAAACTGTCTTCGCTGGTAACGTGTCTTCGGTAGAGACTGTGGTGGTTGCAGAGAAAACCGTTGAAGTTGCAGATTTAGCATTAACTTTGATTGCTAAAGCGCAAGCTGGCGAGAAGGTAAGAGAAGCTGACGTGAATGCCTACCAAGCGATACTGTCTGATTCAGCGAAAATCTACGATGAATCGATCATCGCGATTGTGCGCCCAACAGAACTGTTGTTGAAGCAGTTAGCTGAGTAAGTCGTTAACGGATTAGTGAATAAGTCACACGCCAATAAGTGAATCAAAATCGCCCTCTGTGGGCGGTTTTTTAGTTCTAGCGCTTCAATAGAATGTGGAGTTCAAGGTCTGTGTAAGTAACTACTCACTATCGCTATTGTTTAGTGTTAACGTAAATGTCATGCCTTGGTCTGAATTGTTCTTCGCTATTAATGTGCCTTGCATATCGCGCACGTTGTTCGCTGTGATAGCCAACCCGAGCCCCAAGCCTTCGCCCATCTTTTTGTTGGTATGAAATGGTTCGAAAATGGTTTCGAGTTGATCTTCAGACACACCACAACCGTTATCTTGAACCTTGATGATCACGCGTTGTTGCTCGGTATGAGCGCTGATCACAATGGTTGCTGGTTTCTGATTCTGCGTGGCATCGACAGCGTTTCTAAGCAGGTTACCAAGCACTTGACGAAGTCGCGCCTCTTCTCCCATTACCATCGAAATATTGGAAGCGACACGCACGCGAATATCGACGTTTTCCAGTTCGGCTTGATGAATTCGCAAGGTTTCTTGCAGTGCGTCTGTTAGGGAAACAGGATAAGGTTTCTCAAGCCTTTGAAAGGCGAATGACTTCAGCTGGCTAGTCATGTTAGCCATTCGGTCGATTAGGCTCATCACCAGATCCATGTTCGCTTTCAGCATCTTAGTCTCGCCTCTTTCCATCAGCAACTGGTTACTCGAAAGTAGGGTTTTTAGGCCAGTAAGCGGCTGATTGAGTTCATGAGTAATCGCACTCGACATCCGCCCTAGTGCAGCCAGTTTGCTAGATTCGACAAGTTCTTGCTGCGCATCTTTTAGATCTTGAGTTCGCTCTTCGACCCGCAGTTGTAGCGTTTTATTGGCGTTTTGCACCGCAATTTCGGCTTTCTTACGTTTGCTGATATCGATTACGGTACACAGGTAGTAAGTCGTCGCATGCCAAGGAAAGGCGCTAATAGAGAATAAAACAGGGAAGTAGCTGCCATCGCTGCGTCTTGCCATGGTTTCGACGCTAGTTATCTCGGCCAGCTCTTGATGCTGCTCTAAGTTTTTGAGCAGTTGCAAGGTGGTTGAATTCGGGTTACCTGCCTCAAATAACTGCCACGCCTTGATGTTATTGATCATTGAATCAGATAGTGAAAAGTAGTTCTTCGCCATCAGGTTGATATCGTGAATGCGTCCGTGTTTATCGATCAGTATTAACCCAACATGGGTTTTATTGATCATCCCAGACAGTCGTTTCTCAGACTCTTCGATAAGCTTTTGGATTCTCAGATTGCTGAGCTTTTTCTGGCGTCTTTGGTAAAGAATAACCAACAGTAACAGAATGAAAAGACAGCCAACCGCCACACTCCAGCTGATCCAGTTCGTGGTCTGGTTGAGGCTGGTTAATGGCGTTAGGTAGGTTAAACGCCAATTCAGATCGTCTAACTTGATGGACTGAATTAGGTAATCTTTATCTTGCAATCGCCACACGCGAATATGGGTTTGGTCATACAGCTCACGTTTTGTCGCTGTGGGCTGAGAATTGAAGGTGTCATTGAACCAATCGGCACTCAACCTGTTGTCACTGGAGAGAAAGAACTGATCGCGAGGGTTCTGAAACAGTATCGCCTCACCATCGGCAAACCATTGATCGGTTAACAATGACAAATCGATTTGCACCGCGACAATGCCAACCACATCAGAGGCTCGATATACGGGTGCCGCTATGAAGTAATCGGGTGTCACGCCTTTGTTTTTTGTCACCACTGAAATCGCACCACCTTGTTGGTGGATCTTCGAAACAATTGTACTGGCGTTCTTATTGCTCAGTTTGCTTCTTTCAACACTCGATACCAACAAGTCCCCTTCGCCAGAAAGCAGATACCAGCCCTTGGTGTTGGCGGCTTTATCCAATTGAATCAGCTGCTTCTTAATGCGTTTTTCTAGGCGGGCTTCACCATCAATGAAGCGCACACTGGTTTCATCATTGGTTACTAGGTAGGGCAGATAATAGAAACGCTTAAGGGTTCGCCTTGCTTCGGCAATGTAGCCAAGGAAGCGCTGTTCGGCATAGCGTTGGGCTTGTTCAAGCTTCCACTGGCTGATGCCATTCTTGGTGGTGACCTGCACCAAACCAATCAATAAACAGGTACACAGGAATAACCAATATCGATTGTTATTCATCATTTCTGATCAAATCCCTTTAAAATTAGTGGCTTGCCTCTTTGAGCTAGTGGTTTGACAAGGTTTTATGTTTGCTTTTTAAGCGAATGGAGAGTGAGACAAATCGAAGCTAACAAACATTATTAAACTGTTAAAGGAGTGTTATTCAAAGTGGGAGCTAGCTCCTTTTCGTCTGAGGTTTTTTTACATACCGTGGACGATATTAATCAGATGTAGAGTGGCGGAACCAAACTATGCAGCGTATTGCTTTAATTGAAGATGACGCGATTGTGCGTCAAGCAACCAGCCAATGGTTGCAGCTGGCGGGCTTCGATGTCACCGCATTTGAAGTAGGACAAGATGCGTTAAACGCCGTAGAGCAGGGTGATTTTCAAACCATTATCACCGATGTTCGTTTACCTGATATTGATGGTGTTGATCTGCTAGGGCGTTTCAAAGGTCTTGTGCCAGATGTGCCTGTTATTTTGATTACTGGGCATGGTGATGTCGATATGGCGGTGAAAGCCTTACAGCAAGGTGCCTATGACTTCATTGAGAAGCCATTCGACCCAGAGCGTCTGTCTCAAACGGTATCGGAAGCGGTAGATAAACATCAAAGTGGCCAAGACAGAAACAGTCGTCAGAACTATCTGGATAACCTTAAGGGCATTGAACAGGTGCTGATCGGTCGCAGTAAAGTGATGTGTGAACTGCGCGAGCAAATCCAGAAAGTCGCTTCCATAGACACCAACGTGATCATCTATGGTGAAACGGGTTGTGGTAAAGAGCTGGTCGCCTCTTGCTTACATGAATTCAGCCAACGTAAAACCCATCCGTTTGTTCCGCTCAACTGTGGCGCAATCCCAGAAAATCTCTTTGAAAGCGAGCTGTTTGGACACGAAGCCGGAGCGTTTACTGGTGCGGCCAAACGACGCATTGGTAAGCTGGAATTTGCCGACAAAGGCACAGTGTTCCTTGATGAAATAGAGAGTATGCCGCTGTCGATGCAGGTAAAAGTGCTGCGCACCTTGCAAGATAATGTCGTCGAACGCGTGGGGGGGAATCAGCAACAACATGTTGATCTACGAGTGGTCTCTGCCTCGAAAAGCGATCTACTGAATCACCCCGACTTTCGCCAAGATCTATTCTATCGTTTGAATGTTGCCCAGCTGCATTTGCCTCCACTCAGTGAGCGTGAAGAAGATGCCTTACTTTTGTTTGAACACTTCACCCAAGAAGCCAATTCCGAAACACGTATAGCCAGTGAGGCTGATCGCTATGCACTGCTCTCGTATGGGTGGCCGGGCAATGTGCGTGAACTGCGTAATGTTGCGATTCGTTTTGCGCTGGATGAAAGCCTGACCGTTGGTGATATTTTGGCGTGTCGTCCCAATTCTGTCACAGAGTCCACAACGGCAGGCATCCCGTTGGCGGTTCAAGTGCAGAGCTTTGAACGGAAAGTGATTCATGATGCGCTAGTTCGTTATCAGGGACGCATCAATGATGTTATGCAAGACTTGGATTTACCTCGTCGAACATTGAACCAAAAGATGGTGCGTTATGGGTTAAATCGAAGTGACTATGTTGACCCTTAGAGAGCGGCTTCATCGCAGTGCTTGTTGATTTTTAATGAGCAATAAATGGCTCATTGCATATTTATCAATTTACATACATTGATCACACAACTGCAACATGGTGTGACTTGCTTCCCGATCTACAGGTGTTAATTCCGGTAGCCGATAAGCAAAAAATGGCTTACTTAATAACAGGGGAATAAGCAAAAAACGGCTTATTTTAAATAGGTTTTAAAATAAAAGTAAATTAAAACAAATGGTTAAAAACTGGCATTGTGCTTGCTATCTAGTGATTGTTGTTAACAAAAATATAACGTGAATAACCCTACATGGAGAGTAACAATGAAATACAACAAGCTAGTTAAAACTTTAGCGATAGCAATGGCTTCTCTTGGCCTTATCAGTCATGCGTCAGCTGAAGAAGATCGCAGCTATATTTTAGCGACGGCCTCAACGGGTGGTACTTACTATCCGGTAGGTGTGGCCTTAGCGACATTGAGTAAAGTTAAGCTTGCGCCTAAGCAGCACTTTTCTTTAGCGGCTATCAGCTCTGCGGGCTCGGGTGAGAACGTAAAGTTGTTGAACGAGAACGAAGCTCAGTTCGCTATTCTACAAGGTTTGTATGGTGCTTGGGCTTGGCAGGGTTTAGGGCCATATGAGAAATCTGGCAGACAAACTCAACTGCGTTCAGTTTCCATGTTATGGCAAAACGTAGAACACTTTATTGTGCGTTCAGATCTAGCAAAAACAGGTACGGTAAGCGATCTAGAGAACCTAAACGGTAAGAAATTCTCTATCGGTAAGAAGAACTCTGGGACTGAAAACTCAGGTCGTCAAATCATGCAAGGCTTATCCGTGGACCCAGAACAATTTAAACTCGCCTTTATGGGTTATGGTGGCAGTGCGAGCGCATTACAAAATGGCACAATTGATGGCATGAATACGCCTGCTGGTGTGCCTGTTGGTGCGGTAACACAAGCCTTTGCTGCCTTGGGTGAAGATATTCAAATCTTGTCGTTTACCGATGCACAAATCAAACAAGCGAATGGTGATTACAATATTTGGACCAAGTATGAGATCCCAGCAAACACTTATCCAGGTGTCGATAAACCAATTACTACGATTGCCCAACCTAACTTCCTAGCGGTTCGTGAAGACATTTCTGAAGAAGATGTGTATCAACTGACCAAAGCTATCTATGAAAACCTACCTTTCCTACAAGGTATCCACAAAGCAACCAAAGCAATGGCACTTGAGAAAGGGATCGCAGGCCTTCCTGTTCCGCTTCACCCAGGTGCTGCTCGTTACTATAAAGAAGTGGGTATAGAAATCCCTTCTGAGTTGATCGTCGACTAACCCTTTGTCTTCGATTAGCCATTTATCTTTAACTCGCTATTTGGCGTGAACTGAATATTCGCGTTAATTAATTGCTTGGTGCGTTTTCATCTGTTTCGGCTACTTTGTTTGATTTGACCGTCTCCGGCTCGTTCGATTATTTGAAGTGAAAACGCACCACCTTACTTTATGGATTTTCTCTGCGCGTTTGGCTGTGGAGAGCAGGAGTTTTCTATGAGCGATTCGCTGCAGCAGGAACTGAAAAAATTCGAATTGCCTACCCGAACAGATTTCCCTTGGGTAGGCAAAGCAATAACGACAATGGGAGTGATACTCTCCCTCCTACATATTTGGTTTAATACCTTATCTACCTTGCCAGAGCTTTGGATTTCGGCGACGCATTTCGCTGGTTTCGCAATCATTTGCGCGCTTTGGTATCCCGCTCATATCTCACTGAAAAAGAGCAAGATAGCTCTGGCGGTCGATATCGGAATTGCCTTGGCGGCTCTGGCTTGTCTTATCTACATCCCCTTTGCAGAAGATGCGTTGTATGACCGAGGCGTAAAATTTATCGCCAGTGATTGGTTTTTCTCTATCTTGGCGATTGCCATCGTCATTGAGCTGATTAGACGCACTATGGGCTGGTTCATTCCAGTGCTTATCTTAGTGTGTTTAAGTTATGTAGTGCTTTGGGGACAATGGACCAGCGGTATTTTTCATTTTCCGGGTTTAAGCCTTGAGACGTTACTTTATCGAAGCTTTTATTCATCAGAAGGGATGTTTGGTTCGATCTCAAGAATCAGTTGGACCTTCGTGTTCATGTTCATCTTATTTGGCGCATTTTTAGTTCGATCTGGTGTCGGCGACTACATTATTGATGTATCTCGTGCCGCGGCGGGCAAAGTGATTGGTGGCCCCGGCTTCATCGCCGTGATTGGCTCCGGCTTGATGGGCTCAGTCTCCGGGTCGAGCGTAGCAAACACAGTATCGACGGGCGTGATCAGTATTCCCTTGATGCAAAAGGCAGGTTTCCCTTCGCGCTTCGCGGCAGGTGTTGAAGCGGCTGCATCTACTGGCGGGCAGCTTATGCCACCTGTGATGGGTGCGGGCGCGTTCATCATGGCGTCTTACACGCAAATTCCTTATGTCGATATTATTGCGGTTTCCTTCGTTCCTGCGCTTATCTACTTTTTGTCTGTGGCATTCTTCGTGCGCATCGAAGCAAAACGCAGTGGTGTGCAAAAGGTGACTTCTGGCTGTGAGCCTCTATTGAAAGTATTGCTGTCGGGTTGGCACAACCTGATCCCATTAGCGGTGTTAGTGACTCTGTTGGTGAAGGGCTTTACGCCGACTTACGCTGCGGGCATCTCGATTCTGTCTGTCGTGGTGGCTTCATGGTTCTCTAAAAATCACAAAATGGGTCCAAAGGCGATCATCGAAGCGCTTTCTCAAGGCGCAAAAAACATGGCGACCACGGCTGTGTTGCTAGTGGGCATTGGTCTGGTGATCAACGTGATCAGCACGACTGGTATTGGTAACACCTTCTCGTTGATGATCAACAGCTGGGCGAACGGCGATTTGTTGGTGATGATCGCCTTAATTGCACTGGCGTCTTTGATTCTGGGCATGGGGTTACCAGTAACCGCGGCTTATATCGTGTTGGGTACTCTGTCTGCACCAGCTTTGTATAAACTGATTGCTGAAAGTCAGTTGCTCGACCTGTTGGTTTCGGGACAGTTACCGGAACAGGCGAAAGCTATCTTCATGTTGGCTGCGCCAGATAAGCTTGATTTTCTGAACGCGCCAATGGCACTTGAAACAGCCAAAGAGATGATTACGTTAGTCCCTGCTGATTTTGTGGAAACTCTGCTTGAACAGAGCCTTGGCTTAGAAGCGATCAGCCTTGCACTGCTTTCTGCCCACTTGATCATTTTCTGGCTATCGCAAGACAGCAACGTGACTCCGCCTGTTTGTTTAACTGCATTTGCGGCTGCAACCATTGCTAAAACACCCCCGATGAGAACGGGATTAATGGCATGGAAGATAGCCAAAGGCTTGTATTTAGTACCATTGTTGATTGCCTACACTAACTTGGTAAGTTGGGATGTGATCTCCGTGTTAGTCACGGGTGGCTTTGCTGTTATTGGTACTTACGCGTTTATCGCGGCGATTGAAGGTTATCTAGAGAGCGAAGTTAATATTATTACTAGAGTAGTGTTGGTTGCGGTAGGTATAGCTCTAGTATGGCCTGATGTTTCAGTCGTGATCCGTTTGGTATGTGTTGCCATTTTTGTTGGCATCTTTATCTACAGCGGTCGTAAATACGATGCTAATCAAGTGAAAATGGAATCAGAAAGTGAGGAAAAAAAGTTACCTCAAACCGGGTCTAACACTGTCGCGTCTTCCCTATAATTAAAAGGATTGAATGTAGGAATATTATGAACTCAATATACGACTATATTATCGTTGGTGGCGGCATTGTTGGCGTGTCTACGGCTTGGCAATTACAGCAAGCTCACCCTGATAAAAGTATCCTTTTAGTCGAGAAGGAACGTGGTTTCGCGCAGCACCAAACTGGCCATAATAGCGGGGTGATTCATGCTGGTGTTTACTACGCTCCGGGCAGTTTAAAGGCGGATTTTTGTAAACGCGGCGTAGAGCGCACCATCGCCTTTTGTAGCCAACACGATATCCCCGTCGAAAACTGCGGTAAGTTGTTGGTCGCTACCAATGAGCAGGAAGTGGAGCGCATGAACGCGCTCTATCAACGTTGTCATGATAATGACATTGATGTCGATTTGTTGGACCAAGCGCAGCTCAAACTAGCCGAGCCAAATATCACGGGTTTGGGTGCGATTTATGTCAAAACCACCAGTATCGTCGACTACAAAAAAGTCACCGAAGTGATGGCTCAAGAGTTTGTTGAGGCGGGTGGTAAGCTTAGCCTTGGTACGGAAGTGATCATGGCCGATGAGCAAGAAGATGAAGTGCAGTTAACGTGCAAAGTAGATGGTCAGACTCTTCAACTGAACAGTCGATTCTTGATCACGTGTTCTGGCTTGATGGCCGATAGAATGACCAAGATGTTAGACATCGAAACCGACTTCCAAATCGTGCCTTATCGCGGTGAGTATTATCAGTTAGACGCTAAGCACAACCAAGTGGTGAATCATCTTATCTATCCGATCCCTGACCCAGAACTGCCTTTCTTGGGCGTGCATTTAACACGCATGATTGATGGCTCCGTAACAGTAGGGCCAAATGCAGTTCAAGGCTGGAAGCGAGAAGGTTATGGCAAGCTTAACTTTAGCTTCAAGGACACTTGGCAGATGCTGAGCTTTGTGGGTTTTTGGAAAGTGACTGCGAATCACTTGAAAACGGGTTTGGTCGAGTTTAAGAACTCGTGGTGGAAACCGGGATATCTAAAGCTAGTGAACAAATACTGCCCGAGTATTACGGTTGATGATTTTAAGCCTTATCCTGCTGGGATTCGTGCTCAAGCGGTACTGAAGGATGGCACCTTGGTCCATGATTTCCTGTTTGCCGAAAGCCCAAGAAGCTTACATGTATGTAACGCGCCATCACCGGCTGCGACCTCTGCAATGCCGATTGGCGAGTACATCTGTGGCAAGGTAATGAAAAAGACGGCTTGATGATAACTAAAGGTTATTAAGTTGAGATGCTCTCCGAAGACAATAAAAAATCCGCAAGCTCCAATCTATTTATGATCGTGGGCTTGCGGATTTTTAGTTTTAGCCGTGTTTGCTAGGTTTAATTGTTAGTCAATTAACCAACCTTAAAGCCAATCAGGAACGAAGTTAGCGACGATGGTGACACCACTAAAGTTACGGTAACCGCGCACCATGATGCTGAATTCACCCGCTGGCTTGTTCAATACACACTGTTCGTTGCTGCTGTTCTGGTATGGGCGGCAGTCGTAGTTCGCTTTCGATACGGTGCCGTTGTGTTTCACATATAAGTCGGCATCGCCACTTCGAGGGCCGGTTAATGTTACCGTTAACTGACCTGCACTTTGAGTCGTAAATGTGAAGAACTGCTCTTCACCATATCCTGCAGTAAGTCCTTTAACAGGCACGCCATTTTGCAGCTCTTTAGGGCCTGCAACGGGTGAATCAAGGCTGGTTTCGACAAGGTAAGCAATGGCTAGTTTGGCGAACTTGGTCGCGTGTGTCGCCGTAGGATCGGAGTTCTCAAGCGTGTCGTGCTCAGTGTGAATACTTGGGTTGTAATCATTGAACATGCTTTCGAATGGCATGGCAGCTGGGTAGCCAACATTGTGCCAAGAGGCGTGGTCAGAACAGGCATAGCCACAATCATCGAAACCGTAACTGATGTCGCTCGCGTAAGTGTCGATCAGCTCGCTTAAATAGGCGGTGAGGTTGCTGTCGGTGTAGTCCGTGATGAAGGTGATATCGTGCGCTGAACCGTTGTAGTTGGTCATGTCTAATTGCAATACCGATACAACGTTGGCTTGCTCATCTTTTAAAGCGTTGGCGACATCTTGTGAGCCTCTCAATCCCACTTCTTCGGCTGCATAACCATAAAATTTAATGGTCTTGTCTGGCTGAATACCACTGGCGATCATCAGGCGAAGCGACTCTGTTACCGTTGCAATGCCTGACGCATCATCATCGGCTCCTGGTGAGATGGTGCCTTCGCTTGTCCAAGAACCAACCGTTGAATCAAGGTGTCCGCCAACCACGACGATCTCTGCAGGATATTTCGCGCCAAGCAGTGTCACTTCAACAGATTTTTGCGGATATTCAGCATGTGTGATTTGGCGTGCAGACGCATACGGCACGTCTTTAATTTCTGTTTCCCAACGCTCTAAAAGCCAATCCGAAGCAGCAACACCAGTAGAAGTAGTATAAAAACGGTTGGTGAAGTTGGTTAGATTTTCTATGGTCGTGACCATGTTGTTCGGCTCGACCTGAGCGAGTAGGTCGTTCACTGTGTCTTGATGGCTGATCACCGGCTTTTCGAAGCTGCTCATCGTCAGTGGCATCGCTGCGGCTTTGAGTGCGCTTGCTTTGTCTTCGTGCACCATGTAGCCACCACAACGGTGAGTTTCTTCGTGCATGTGGCTGGAGAGTTTTGCGAGCTCTTTCTGGTTGATTTTCGCGACGATGGAATGCTTGTTTCCTGTCACGCCTGGGTAAACCGTTGCGCCATGTTGAGTCATAATATGTTGTGCGTCCGCATCGGTGGTGATCCAAACCTCTTCGTTCGCTGGTGGTGTGATACCTAGGGATGCGTAAGCCGCAGTACTGTTGATTAGGGTTAACGATCCCCCGAGCACAGCTAAAGCTAGCATGCTTTTTTGAATAGCCATTTGTCGTCCTTTTTATGGTGAGTATTGTTATGTTGATGGGTTCGATTTTTGTGTAATGCGTAGGTTTTTCATGTAGACGTTTCATTCGCTAAATAGCTCATTAGCCAAATAGCGAAAAGGGCTCCTTTCGGAGCCCTGAATTTACTAACGATTATTGTATTTTAATGAAACGGTAGTGCTTGGTTTCTGAACAGATATCGCTTGAGGTACATACTTGGTACTCCACATCCACTGTGCCGTTGTGACGGAACTTGTCGACGTATGAGTTGAAGTCTGTAGCGCCAACATTTTTGCCATTACGCTTAATCACAAAGTAGTCATTGGTGTCGTAATCCCATGCCAGCTTAACGCGCGCCTTACCGTTCGGATTTTTGTTACCAAACTTCAGTTTTAGTGGGAAGCCTTCCGCAGAGTCACCTTCAATCGTGATCGACTTGCTTGTTGATGTTGCAACGCCTGCATCGTCAGTCACGGTCAGAGTCACCACGTAGTCGCCAGCTTCAGCGTAGGTATAACGAGCCACTTCACCGGTTTGTGTGTTGCCATCGCCAAGGTTCCATTGGTAAGAAACGATTTGACCATCGCTGTCTGAACTTGTGCTGCGTAGCTCGACTTCTTTACCGACAATCGTGTGTTCGAAAGAAGAGACGGGCGGCACGTTAGCGCTGCCTGATTCGTACGACGCTTTCAGATTTGCACCTGCGTAATCTGAGTAACCTAGAACGTTAACCGTGTAACGACCTGCGGTTGGGTTTTCAATCACACACACTTCATCGGTCACGGTTTCGCTCTTACAGATATTCTCCTGAGAGCTTGGCGCATAATCTAGGCCGACATAAATATCTGGGTCACCCGTAGACACAGCAAGATCAATCGTCAGTTTCTCTTGGCCTGATGGTACTTCGATATCAAAGTAAGTTTTCGAACCTGTTTCACCAGCAACTGCGGCTTCAACACCATTTTCAAGGCGTTGATATTCCGGTTCTGGTGGCAGTGGTGGCTCTGCACATGGGGTAACACCCACAAGACCGAACGCAGAAACAACGTCATCGGCATTGTAGCCAAGGTCTGTTGCCGAGTTTTTCACGCCACAAGCACCCTGCCAGAAGTCACTGTTTTCTGACCAGTAGATTTGGTTGGATAGCACGAAAAGCTCGAACGCTTTTTTAGTATCCCAGCCTTGCGTGGTTGCAAGGTGGTAGAAGGCCTTGTTGAACACGCCCGAACTGTAGTGCACATTCAAGCCATCGTAGTACTCGGATGCATTATTGATTGAAGAACCATCTCGTGATGGATCGTCCATGTAACGTAGAGCTCCGTCGCCTTTAAAGATATTACGGCCGACCATCCAGTCGTTGGTGCCTTTCATATAGTATTCTGCGGCTTCACCGGCCATGTCAGAGAAGGCTTCGTTCATACCGCCCGATTGGTTTGCGTAGATCAAACCTGAGTTTTGCTCAGTGAAACCGTGGCTCACTTCATGGGCTGATACATCTAGGCTAACAAGCGGGTAAAAGAAGCTCTCCCCATCACCAAAGGTCATGGCTCTGCCGTCCCAAAATGCATTCTCGTAGTTTTCACCGTAGTGAACACGCATCATGAGCTTGAAGGAGAGTGGCGCTGTGTCGAACCAGTTTTTATACATATCGAACACGATGTTGCCAAAGTAATGGGCATCGTTGAGTGGTGAGAATGCGCCGTTCACGGCTTTATATTCGTTACGAGGACATTCATAGCTGTAAGTGGTGTCGCCGTCTGTCGCACCATTTAGGTCAACGGTAACGACATTTTCAGACTCCATCACACACTCTGTGCCATTTTCTACCACATCAAGGTAGTGGTAGTCGGTGCCGTATTCGTACATGCCGGTTTTTTCGTTGCCGCCAGGGCCAGTACCGATCTGAGCATGGGCAATACCTTCCCAGCGGTCGATGACTTCGCCTGTGTGCGCGTCTAGCATGGTGAACGGTCGAGTCGGCTGTTCACTGCCTTCTACTAGGTAAGAGACAACGTACACTAGTCGTGTTTTATCTACGCTTTGCTGTCCGATGCCTTGCTTCACAGAGCCTTGATAGATAAATAGCTGATGTTGAACGTTGTCTAGAGATTTGCTGGTTAAGCCTTGAGTCTTTAGATCTTTACTTGCGAGTTCAACCGCTTGAGCGCTGTTGATTGATGGCTTAACAAAAGATCGCTCTAAGGTCGTTGTTTTAAGGTAGCGACCTTGAACGGACTTAAGTGCGCCACCTTGGACACTTTGGGTGGCATTTAGGTAATGTCCCCATACCGGTGTTCCCCAGATGTTCTGCTGGATCTTAACTTTATAGATACCACGCTTTTTCAGGTTTACTTCTTTCACCATCTTGAAGCTAGAGGCGTTACTGACTCCTAACTGAGCGTTTAACCCAGAGAAGCTAGTAAAGTTGATCGGTTGATCGATTTGAACGGATTCACTTGCATGCACTGACAAAGACATAGCACTGGCTATAGCAACGGCAACTAAACGTTTTCTTATTTTCATTGTTGTTTTCTCTTTCCATGTAAAATCCAAGAAAACGTAACAAATTAATCACAGCGAATTTACATCATTCGATCTGATTAATTAGTAGCATGGCAATGATCTCTTTTATTCATGAAACTTATATTTCTCGTATTTACAGATAGTTATCATTTCTGTTTATTTTTGAACGCACCTATATGTTTATTTATAAAATCGTGACACTTTTATTAAGTGTTTATTTCTCTTGGAAATTAAGATTTTCGAGTAAATTGATCTGTGCCTCAATTAACGGATTCTGGGTTGATAGAAGGATCAACGATTTGAAAGTGTCACTTTAAACAGAAGGCCATTTAGCGAATTTAGGGGCAATTTTGATAAGAAATCGAAGACTTTTCGGCTTATTTTTCGAATTGTTAGTTAAAAGAGGGAAGGGGAATCGGGCACTTGTTTGGCACAAAGCACAAAATCTGCTGGATGAAAAAAGCCAGCGACGGGTCACTGGCTTAGACTAACTTAGTTTGTGCAGGCTACTGAATATAGGTAGGCAACTGCGACACTTAATTATGGTACGTGGCTAACGTCACTATAGCGAATTACTGCTTTTTACCGCCAACTTGTACGTAGTCGATACCGATAATACGGTTGATGATACCCAGAACAGAGCTCGTATCAGAGTTTGTTGAGCGAATCGTATCAACCGTTGCACCTTCAGGTACTAATTCCATTGCGCGGTCTTGAGTGTTACCTGGCACTTGGAAACCGACAATGTTGAAGCTCTCTGCGTGCGCTGTGTACACTTCTTCGTTGTGGCTGATACCAGAACAACCCGCTAGAGAAACAATGCCTAAAACAACTAATAACTTTTTCATACAAACACCTTAAGAAAGATTGGAATTTAGATTCAATAGGTTCATTGGGAGACAGCATCTCCCGACCGATGTTGAACATTATTCCAGAGGTGTTTTGTAGTTACTGTATGGGTTTGTCAGCTGAATCATTACACAGCTGAATGGTAATGGTGAATACCGCACCCTTTAAGGCTTGGCTCTGACCTACCTCCACGGTAGCGCCGTGTTGAGCACAGATCTTCTCGACGATAGACAGCCCTAAACCATGGCCGCTCTTGGCTTTGTTACGCGCTTTGTCGCCAACGTAAAAGGGTTCGAACAGGCGAGCTTGATGTTCTTGAGCCACACCATCACCGTCATCGTGTACCGCAATCTGTAGCTGATCTTGATGCACGGTCGCTGCAATCGACACTTGTGAGCGTGCGAATTTCATTGCGTTACGCACTAGGTTATCTAGTGCTCGGTTAAATAGCGTTTCATCCGCCATTATTGAGCTAGGTTGCTCTGGTAGCGATAGGTCGATGTTGAGCTGAGTGTCTTTGTTCCAACGCGCCATTGCGTGGTCGAGAAAGTCTCGAATCTCTAATGGCTTTTTTAAGTTTTCTAGGTCAGTGCTATCGAGTTTGGCGTAATACAATAGTTCATCGACCATCTTTTCCATCTCTTCCGTGTCTTCGACAATACTCTCAATCGTGCTTTCTTGCTCTGCGTTTAGCTGGGTGTCTTTCAACATTTCAGCTTGCCACTGAATACGGAATATTGGCGTGCGCAGTTCATGAGCGACAGCATTAGTGAGTGAGCGATTACTTTCTACCAAGCGATGAATTCGGTCGGCCATTAGGTTGAAGGATTTGTTCAGTGAACCAATCGCAATACCACTTGAAGTCTCGGCTCGTGTCGAGAGATCGCCCTCCGCAAAACGCAGAGTGGCAACCTCAAGCTTTTTAACTCGGCGGAAGATAATAAATAGATGACATAACCCATATAAGATAAAGCTCGCTAAAAAGAACAACCAAATGAGGTCATCCTCCAACTCTATTTTTTGCCTAACGAACGCTTCACTGTTGGGGAGGTAGTGATAGGTATTGTCACTGCTTGCTAAGCGAAACCATAGGTCCCGTTCATCATCGTGAAAAACAAAGGTATTCGGATTCGTGCTGAAGAACTCTGAAACGGGGCTGGGTATTTCATCGTCTGGGCTGAATGTAACCAATTTATTTCGTGTGGTTTCTACAAACTGGTTTATCGCTTGATGAGCCGCTTCAAGGCCTTGATTTTTAGCGATGTTCTCGATCAATTGCTGGTGGGCAGCCGCTTCGTAATCTTCCAGTACGTATTCGTAGTCGGTATTGAGCTGATAGACGCTAATCTCGTAGGCGACAAGGCCGGCCATAAAGCAAACTAACAGCCCTATTAAGGACTCCAAAAAGATACGTCGCATAATCGCTCTCTTTTATTACGCTCGTATTGAGCGAGGTTAACGCCAGGCGGTCGAAACAAATAAGTAACCCTTCCCGCGAATGGTCTGAATTTTCTCTGCTGGTGTGTGGTCGTCGCCCAAAATCTTCCTTAGACGTACAACCTTGTTGTCAATCGTCCGGTCTATTCCGTCGTACTCAATCCCGCGCAATGTTTGCGTCAAGTAGTCACGAGATAACGGCGTGTCTGGGTTGCTTGCCAATAACCAAAGTAGGTCAAACTCGCTGTCAGTGAGTGATAAAACCGCACCATAAAGTTCACACTTCTTATAAGTGTTTTTCAGAACGAGTTGATCGAACTGAAGGGTGTCTGAGTCATCGACTGAAGCGGTATTGGTGTCTTGGCGGCGTAATAGCGAACGAACTCTGGCCAGCAGAACTCTTGGTTTGATTGGCTTGGTGACATAGTCATCAGCCCCTGTCTCTAAACCAGCGACGTGGTCAAAGTCGTCATCGCTAGCAGTGAGCATCAAGATTTTACCTTTATAGTGCGTACGCGTCTGTCGGCAGATTGTAAGTCCATCAGTTACAGGAAGCATCAAATCCAGCAGTACGATGTCAGGTTGCTCCGTGAGGATGGTGTGTGCGGCATCACTGCCATCGTCCAACACCGTGACATCAAAATCTTGCGCGACGAAGTAGTCCTGCAACATTTTCTGAAGTTTCAAATCGTCTTCCACGATGATCATTTTAGGTTTTGTCATTCCATTATCAGCCTTGTCGTTCGTTTCACTTATTGAGATTAGGTGAGCGAGTCTTCGTCGTGATGAACCATTACGATTATACGCTATTGCATATAAGTTCAGATGCTTCGCCAAATACCTAAAGCGAATGATTAAACACTTTATAAGTTAGTTCAATGATGAATTGGCATTTATAGGAAAATAAAAAACATCGTTCAAATAGGCTCGACATTCTCATACATTTCCACGACAGATAAATTCAGCGCTAAACAATAGAATTTTCTCATCAAACATTTTGGGAATAACGGTATGAACGACTATAGAAATGCATTACTGGCGTTACCTTTGATTCTGTTAGCGGGCTGTAATTCAAGCTCGAACTCAGGTAAAGCTGCCACCAAAGTGCAAGCAAAACCTCAAGCAGATTACGTATTTTCATCAGCGAAACTGGGTGAGTTGTATAAAGAGCGACAAGAGGTCCAAGAATCCATAAAACTTGATTACAACGGTGTGCAGTATGAAATCGTTCTGTTTGCGGAAGATATTAGTGATAAGCAAAAAGTGGTTAGGCTTGCGGATAGTTTAGGTCAGAGTGTGGATCTGTATCTCCCTGATGCAGGGGCTGACGATTGTGCGATTTACAGTGAGGGTAAGTTTTTTGATTCATTTGATTGTGGTGTTGCTCAACGTTCAATCGGCAATGACACCACGTTAATTAACACGACGACGAATACTCATAAACCCGTCGAGCTTGAGTATCACAATGAACTGGTTCAATACGTGACTAGCCTTGGGTCTACCATTCTGAGTAACACTAAAAGTGGGAACAAGGTAACGATAACCACCTCGTTTGCTTTCAACGCTTTTTACCGTGATGTGCTCAACGAGACTGGCGCTGTTGATCGCATTACTTCCACTCTAGGCGCATCAACCTATTCTCAGCTTTTTGATATCGTGAAATTGTATCAAGGCAGTGAGATGACGTTGAAGTTTACCAACCATATTGGTGGAAGTGCCGACGATGATATCAATATGTACACCGGTCGCATGATCCACAGTAACAACATGACGACGATCGTAACGCCTACGGGGTCGGTGTTCTCTGGCGGCACGGATCTTTTCGCTGCGGGTAACCCACGAGTTTTGCAACGAGCAGATACCACTAAAGCCATTGAGCTTAATAAGCAGGTTGGTGTGCACAGTTGGGCTGAGGATGATAAAACAGCCAAAGACTTCCCATACACGAACGAAAGCCATCGCAAGCAAGCGACCTACTTTAAAAAGGTAATGGGAGACAAAGGAATCGACTTCTATATCTTCACGTTGGATTCTGCTCCGGCTTCTGGCGAACACTGGGTGACTAAGGCTGAGTCAGATAAATACGACTTCATCACTCGCATTGAGTAGTTTAGGCTTGCAATAACATTAGAAACGACTGAGAAGGTTGGTGATGACGCTGTTGTCGCCAACCTTTTTGGTTCATTTTTTGATTCGTTACCTGTGTTGATTGTGGATTTCCTTGTCTTAAATTTCAGTATGAAAATTCCTTGATACTTCCTTTCCACTCCCTCCCCAAAAAGTTTCTACAAGGACTCTCACTGATTGATTCTTGAACTTTCTAAGCAAAAACATTTGACCAATAACTATCACACCTCAAATCTTTAATTGTTTTCGTTAGTGCTCTAAATGATATTTAAGCTGTTGTTCCATAGTGATTTTTGTTGTTTTGAATGCTGTATTGTTACGAGTTTGTTTTAAATAATCATTTGAACCCTAACTAAATTTCTGTCATTTTATATTTAACTGAACGTTCAATATAAAATAAAAGGACTGAGAAATGCCGAAGGTTGGGATGCCTGATATACGTAAACCACAGCTTGTTCAAGCCACCATGACGGTGATTGATCGAGTGGGTTTGCATGCCGCGAGTATTGCGTTGATCAGCAAAGAAGCGGGAGTCTCCACTGGCATTATTAATCACTATTTTGGCGGGAAGCATGGGCTGCTCGAAGAGACCATGCGTGAAATCCTTCGCCAACTTTCTAATACCATCACCACGTCACTAAAAGCACTTCCTGTTGATGCTCACCAACAGAGAATCAACGCGATCATCGATGGTAACTTCGAAGGTTACCAAGCAGAAAATAAGGTCGCGAAGGCGTGGTTGGCATTTTGGTCATATTCAATGCATGACGAGCAGCTGAAAAGACTGCAGCGTGTGAATGAAAAACGTTTGATTTCACACTTACGTCTTGAGTTGAAAGGTATTTTGAATCATGAACAAGCGGATCTCGTTGCTCACGGGATTGCGTCTCTGATTGATGGTTTATGGCTGAGAGGCACATTAAACCCAGATGGTATCGATGCTCAAAAGGCGCGTGCCATCATCAATGATTATCTAGATAAACAACTTACGTTCTACTCGTGTTACAGCAAATAGATCGCAGTGGTAGCGCTAGACCTTGAGCTAGACCTAGAGCAAGAGCTAGAACGACCACTATTCGCACCCAATACTCACATATAGACCAGTAGAGTCTAATAACAATAATTAAGTCAGAATCTCAAATGGAAATGAACTCGTTATACATCGATGGCGCAGCGGTTAAAGCAACCTCTGGTGAAACCTTTGATAGCATTAACCCTGCCAACGGTGAACCTATCGCGACCTTAGGCCAAGCATCTTCAGCAGATGTCGACAGTGCTATTGAATCTGCGAAACGCGGGTTTGCGGTATGGTCTGCAATGACCGCTGTGGAACGCAGCCGCATTCTGTTGAAGGCAGTGGAAATACTTAGAGCTCGAAATGATGACCTTGCAAACCTTGAGGTTGTTGATACGGGCAAGCCGCTGCAAGAAGCAATTGAAGTGGACGTGGCGTCTGGCGCTGATGTTATTGAATACTTTGCTGGCTTGGCTCCAACGCTACAAGGCGACCAACAGCCGCTGAGTGAATCTCAATTTTTCTACACACGCCGCGAACCGCTAGGCATCTGTGTGGGCATTGGTGCGTGGAACTACCCTATCCAAATCGCGATGTGGAAATCGGCTCCGGCATTAGCTGCGGGTAACGCGATGATTTTCAAGCCTTCAGAAGAAACGCCGCTAACGGCGCTCAAGCTTGCTGAGATATTTACCGAAGCTGGTCTTCCTGATGGCGTGTTCAACGTGGTTCAGGGCGATTACCGTGTTGGTCAGATGCTAACGGCGCACCCAGATATCGCGAAAGTATCGTTCACGGGCGAAACCGGTACCGGTAAAGCGGTAATGGCAGACAGCGCTAAGACGCTGAAATCAGTCACCATGGAACTTGGCGGCAAGTCACCGATGATCGTGTTTGATGATGCGAAATTGGATGATGCAGTTTCAGCTTCGATGGTGGCTAACTTCTACACCCAAGGCGAAGTGTGTACTAACGGTACTCGCGTTTACGTTCATGAAAATATCTACAACGATTTCATCGACCAACTTAAAACACGCACTGAAAAGCTCATCATTGGTAACCCAATGGACATGGAGACTCAGATCGGCGCGTTGATTTCTAAAGAACACCTTTCAAAAGTCCTTGAAGCCATTGAGCTAGCTAAACAGTCGGGCGCAACCCTGCTGACGGGCGGCTATCAAGTGACAGACAACGGCCTCGAAAACGGTAATTTTGTTATCCCAACCGTGTTTGTGGATTGCGAAGACAACATGCCTCACGTTCAACAAGAGATCTTCGGCCCTGTGATGTCAGTGTTGAAGTTTTCGGACGAAGACGATGTGATTCGCCGTGCAAACGACACCAAATACGGCCTTGCGGCTGGTGTGTTCACGCAAAACCTTTCTCGTGCGCACCGTGTTATTCACCAAATGCAGGCGGGTATTTGTTGGGTTAATACGTGGGGTGACTCACCAGCAGAAATGCCAGTTGGGGGTTACAAGCTTTCGGGTATTGGCCGTGAAAATGGACCAGAAACTCTACTTCACTATACGCAGACTAAGAGCATTCTTATTGAACTTGGCGACTACGCCAGCCCTTATGCCTAACGCGTAACACTCAATTTTATGGGTTAGCTTAACAGAGCTAGCCCTACTGACTCATCTCAGGGAAATCAAAACATGGAACAACGCTACGATTATATTATCGTCGGCGCGGGTTCGGCCGGCTGTGTGTTAGCGGATAGGCTAACGGAAAGCGGTGAACATAGCGTTTTATTACTGGAAGCTGGTGGCACGGATAAGAGTATTTTTATCCAAATGCCAACCGCGCTTTCTTACCCAATGAATACTGAAAAGTACGCTTGGCAATTTGAAACAGAGAAAGAACCGGGCCTTGATGGACGTGAACTGCACTGCCCACGTGGCAAAGTGTTAGGCGGCAGCTCATCGATCAACGGCATGGTTTATGTTCGTGGCCACGCGTGTGATTTTGACCAATGGGAAGAAGAGGGTGCAGCGGGTTGGAACTATCAAGCATGCTTGCCTTACTTCCGCCGCGCTGAATCATGGAACAAAGGCGGTGATGAATACCGTGGTGACAATGGCCCTGTCGGCACTTGTAATGGTAACGATATGGAGCTTAACCCGCTTTACCAAGCGTTCATCGATGCAGGTAAAGATGCCGGTTACCCAGAAACCAACGATTACAACGGCTACCAGCAAGAAGGCTTCGGCACTATGCATATGACGGTAGACAAGGGTGTTAGAGCCTCAACCTCTAACGCTTATCTACGTCGAGCATTGAAGCGTTCAAACCTAACCTTGAAGAAAGGTATCGTGGCGCGTCGTTTCTTACTTGAAGCACTCGTCGTAAAAGACCAGTCATCAAAAGGTCAATCAAGGCTGAAAGCCGTTGGTGTCGAGTTTGAAAAGTCAGGCAATACCCAAGTGGCTGTGGCGAACAAAGAAGTGATCTCTTCTGCGGGCTCTATCGGTTCTGTTCAACTGCTGCAGCTTTCTGGTATCGGCCCGAAAGCGGTGCTTGAAAAGGCCGGCGTTGAGCTGAAACACGAACTGAGCGGTGTCGGTGAAAACCTTCAAGATCACTTAGAAGTGTACTTCCAATATCACTGCAACGAACCCATCACGCTCAACAGCAAGCTTGGCTTGGTCAGCAAGGGCATGATTGGCGCGGAATGGATTCTGACTCGTAAAGGCCTTGGTGCCACTAACCACTTTGAATCGTGCGCGTTCATTCGTTCTCGCAAAGGATTGAAGTGGCCAAACATTCAATATCACTTCCTGCCAGCAGCGATGCGTTACGACGGGCAAGCGGCCTTTGATGGTCACGGTTTCCAAGTACACGTTGGGCCTAACAAACCAGAGAGTCGCGGTACGGTTGCGATCACTTCTGCTGATCCGCATGCCAAGCCAGAGATCATTTTCAACTACATCTCGACTGAACAAGATCGCCAAGATTGGCGCGATTGTATTCGTCTGACACGTGAGATTTTGTCTCAACCTGCGATGGATGTGTACCGAGGCAAAGAGATTCAGCCGGGTCTAAGTGTGACTTCTGATGAAGCAATCGACGAATGGGTTAAGCAGAACGTGGAAAGTGCGTACCACCCTTCATGTGGCTGCAAAATGGGCGCTGATGATGATCCAATGGCAGTGCTTGATGAAGAGTGTCGCGTTCGCGGTGTCGATAATTTACGTGTTGTCGACTCATCGGTTTTCCCAACCATTCCAAACGGTAATTTGAACGCCCCGACCATTATGGTTGCTGAGCGTGCTTCCGATTTGATTTTAGGTAAGCCGATGCTCAAAGAACAGGGCGTTTCAGTGTGGATTGCACCTGAGTGGCAAGAGAAGCAAAGAATAAATAAACCAGTAAGAGAAGCGTAAGCCTCTGTTATTAGTTCAAAAATAGAAAGTAGTTAAAAAATAGAAAAAGCAAAAAGTAACAACAAAAATTAGTCAAAAGTCAGAAGAACTGCTCTCTATCGGTGTTGATATCGAGCAGAAAAAGGAAAGATAAAAAGGAACCATTATGACGACTCTAAATATTCAGAACATGACCACGAAAACGTTAACAGCACTAGCCATTAGTTCATTTGCATTTGGTGCTAACGCTTCTATTGAACCACAGCAATGTGAAAACGTTCGCTTCGCTGATGTAGGCTGGACTGACATTACCGCAACAACCGCCGTTACTTCTGAACTATTAAAAGGCCTTGGTTACAAAACCAAAACCGACCTACTTTCAGTACCGGTGACTTACTCTTCAATGGCGAACGGTGACATTGACGTATTCCTAGGTAACTGGATGCCAACCATGGAAGGCGATATTGCTAAGTACCGTGAAGCGGGCACGGTTGAAACCGTTCGTGCCAACCTTGAAGGCGCAAAATACACACTAGCTGTACCAAAATACGTGTACGACTCTGGTGTGAAAAGCTTCGCAGACCTAGCAAAACATGCCGACAAATTTAAAGATCGCATCTACGGCATCGAGCCGGGTAACGACGGTAACCGCTTAATCCAATCAATGATTGATTCTGACGCGTTTGGCTTGAAAGATTTCAGCCTAGTGGAATCAAGTGAAGCGGGCATGGTATCGCAAGTATCACGTGCAGCACGTCGTAGCCAATGGATTGTTTACCTTGGTTGGGCTCCGCACCCAATGAACAGCAATGTTGAAATGGAATACCTTTCTGGCGGTGACGACTTCTTTGGCCCTAACTACGGTGGCGCGAATGTTTACACCAACGTTCGTTCAAACTACCTGTCTGAGTGTGCAAACGTCGGTCAACTTCTACAAAACCTAGAATTCACTCTTGAGATGGAAAACCAGTTGATGGAAGAGATTCTTAACCAAAAAGTGAAGCCAGAAAAAGCAGCTCAACAATGGTTGAACAAGAACCCTCAACAAGTTGAAGCTTGGTTAGACAACGTAAAAACGCATAAAGGTGAATCAGCGACTCAAGCGGTTACTGAATACCTAAAACAAGTTAAAGCTTAGTTTTACCTACCTATCGTTCTATTTATCAAAGCTCTATAAATAAAAAAGGTGGGCTTGCCAATTGTCTATTGGTTTGAAGTAGCCCACCCATAATAAAAGGCAATATTGTGAATTTTATTACGGAAAACAAAATCCCTGTTGGTCAATGGATGGAAGCGGGTGTTGATTGGCTAACAATCAATGCAGCAGGATTCTTTGACGCTATTTCGATTTTTCTAGAAACCGTCATTATGTTTTTAGTCGATGTATTTAAGTGGATGCCACCGGCTTTACCAATCGTGATGACCGCGGCGATTGCATGGTATTTACACCGTAAACCCTCGCTTGTGATTTTCGTGGTTGCAGCTTTGCTGACTATTTTAAACCTTGGCTACTGGCAAGAAATGCTGGAAACCTTTGTCCTCGTGTTTGCAGCGACAACGATTTCCGTATTAATTGGCGTACCGGTTGGCATCATGGCTGCTCACCGTCCTTGGCTCTATACAGTTTTGCGTCCAATCCTTGATTTGATGCAGACAGTCCCAACTTTCGTTTATCTGATTCCAACTCTGGTTCTATTCGGCTTGGGTATTGTTCCTGGCTTAATCTCTACCATTATTTTCGCGATAGCTGCACCGATTCGTTTAACCTACTTAGGCGTCACTAAAGTGCCTGAAGAGTTGATTGAAGCGGGTAAAGCGTTTGGTGCGAGCCGCATGAAATTGCTGATGAAAGTGGAATTACCGGCTGCCTTACCAAGCATTATGGCGGGTGTAACTCAATGTATTATGTTGTCGCTTTCGATGGTGGTTATCGCCGCTCTTGTCGGTGCTGACGGACTTGGTAAACCTGTTGTTCGTGCATTGAACACAGTGAACATCTCACAAGGTTTTGAAGCTGGATTAGCGATTGTATTAGTCGCAATCATCCTTGACCGCTTGTGCAAAACACCAAACCAGAAGGAAGCTTAATCATGTCTAACTCTCAGGAAAAAAAGACAATGGACGCGATTACCATTAAGAATCTCGATGTTGTGTTTGGTAATAAATCGAAACAAGCGCTTGAGCTACTCGACCAAGGTAAAACTCGCCAAGAGATCATTGATGAGACTGGCCAAGTGGTTGGCGTAGATAATGTGTCGCTGACCGTTGAAGAAGGCGAGATCTGTGTATTGATGGGTTTGTCTGGTTCTGGTAAATCATCTTTGCTTCGCGCAGTTAACGGCTTGAACGAGATCAGCCGTGGTTCACTGACAATCAAAGACGGTGACCAACAAGTCGATTTAGCACAGTGTGATGAAGCGACTCTGCGTCATCTTCGTACTCACCGTGTATCCATGGTTTTCCAAAAGTTTGCTTTGATGCCATGGCTTAATGTATTAGACAACGTAGCGTTTGGTCTTGAAATGCAGGGTGTAGCGAAAGATGTTCGTCGTGCAAAAGCGCGTGAGCAATTAGAAATGGTCGGCCTGGCGGAATGGGAAACCAAATTTCCACATGAGCTTTCTGGCGGCATGCAGCAACGTGTTGGTTTGGCGCGCGCGTTTGCAATGGACACCGACATTCTGTTGATGGATGAACCGTTTTCGGCGCTTGATCCACTGATTCGTGCTCAGTTGCAAGATGAACTGATCACACTGCAAAGCAAACTCAACAAAACGATTCTGTTCGTGAGTCACGACCTAGATGAAGCACTGAAGATTGGTAACAACATCGCGATCATGGAGTCAGGAAAGCTGATTCAACACGGTAAGCCTGAAGAGATCGTATTGACGCCAAAAACAGAATACGTAAAAGACTTCGTTGCACACACCAATCCATTGAATGTGCTTAAAGGTCGCTCTTTGATGCAGCCTCTTGATTCACTGACGCAAGAGAATGAAAGCTGGAAGATCTGCGATTCTAAAGATCTCTGGATTGAACAGAATGAAGGTGCTTTATCTGTGAAAGGTGAATCTGCTTTGGCGCTTGTCGAGTGGAGCGAGTCTGACGACCTAACCGCGATCAGCGCGTCGAGTGTGGTCGTGGCAAGTCCGGAAATTGGCATGCGTGATGCGATTAAGCTCAAGCAGATCAGTAACCACCCGATTTTGCTGGTGGAAGACAATCAACTGGTCGGTATTCTGGATAACAGCGAGTTTTACAACGCACTAACGGGTAATTTTCAGATGAATACAGCCGCGTAAAATTTCGTTTTCCAGCTTGGCGATTAGGGCTGGTTTTTTATTAGGTGGAGAGGGTTAAGTCTCTTTACCTCTATGATTATTAAAATATATTATTCTTTGAGTTTGTATTCTCTGGTTCATTATTTTTGTCTTCATTGAAGCTTTCATTTCCCTTCATTAAGCAAAAGTGCCGTACCACGCAAGTTTAGTGGTGTAGAAAAGATTGAGAATAGTATGAACATCAGTACAATGCGGAAAAATCAATGAAGTAATTTATCAATTTACAGTGTAATTCGAGCTCACCTGACGTAAATAATCAGGATATTTCATCGCTTCGACGCTGTAAAACCATTCACAGTATATTAGTACAAAGGTCTGCATCTTGGACAAACATGACGAAATCCTGGTCGCTATTCGCCAAATTATTCGCGCTATCGATTTACACTCGAAAAAGCTGAGTAAAGAGTATGGTTTGACTGGCCCTCAATTAATCTTAATGAGAGCAATCCAAGAAATGGGTAATGTGACGATCAAAGAATTGTCTAATCACACCAATGTAAGCCAAGCCACCACAACCACGATCATCGATCGCTTGGAACTGAATGGCTATGTACAACGTGTTCGCAGCTCGTCAGACCGACGCAAAGTACACGCAAACCTGACTGAAAAAGGTCAAGAGTTGCTAAACAATGCGCCGCCACCGCTGCAAGATAACTTCGTTAAAAAATTCCAAAACCTAGAGCCGTGGGAGCAAAGCTTACTGCTTTCTTCAATGCAGCGAGTATCATCAATGATGAACGCAGAAGACATCGACGCCGCTCCAGTACTTCAGCTTGAAGGCATTGCAAACGTAGCCAAGAGTTAACGTTAATTTTAAATTGTTTTTTTAGAACAATAACTTAAGTAATTATTAAATGGTCGCATTAAGCGGCCATTTTTGATCTTGCCATTTAAAATCTCTATTTACCCTGTGTGTTAGTTACGCTTTCTTATTTTAAATTCCCCTGACTTTTTGCCCCGTTTGTAGCCGCCTCATTGGATTGTCATCAAAACTCCATTGACTATTCTCTGACAATAAAACACTAGACCGGTCTGTTGTGTATTATTGTGTGCTCATCTTAACCACGAGGTGATGTATGAAACACGAATTGACGCCAACACAAATGACCATGACGTTGAACAGCATGCAGGGAGCTTTTGCACAGAAACCGATGCCAGCGATATCGGAGAGAATTGAGCAGCTGCTCGCACTTAAATCTGCGCTAATCGATTACACAGATCGTTTGTGTGTAGCCGTGAGTGAGGACTATGGTCACCGCAGCCGACAAGACACTTTGATGGCTGACATATTGCCTTGTATCGGAAATATTGATCACAGCATTGAGTGTTTACCTCATTGGTCGACATCTTCGATTCGTCATTCCGGCCCATTGCTTTCAACCTCTCGTGTTGAAGTGGTTTATCAACCCAAAGGCGTCGTCGGGATTATTGCTCCGTGGAATTTCCCGATCATGTTATCCGTCGGCCCACTTATTTCGGCGCTGGCTGCGGGAAATCGCGCCATGATCAAGATGAGCGAATTTACCCCAGCGACGAACCAAGTATTAACAGCGCTATTGGCGGAAGTTTTCCATGCCGATGAGGTGTGCTTGGTTGAAGGTGAGGTAGAAATCGCAGCCGCATTTTCGGCGTTGCCGTTTGATCATCTTCTATTTACAGGGTCAACCCAAGTGGGTCGCCAATTGATATCGCGGTTGAGCGAATCATTTATGGTAAGAGCCTCAATAACGGGCAGGTGTGTGTGGCCCCTGACTATGTATTGTTGCCTGAAGGAAAAGTTGAACCTTTCATTCAAGAGTATAAAAAACAGTACCAATTGCTGTTCGATGAAGGGGTCTATTCCGAGAGTTTGACGTCCCTAATCAATCCTCGTCAATGCGATCGTATTGTCGGCTTGTTGAATGAAGAACAGCAAGCAGAGACACGAATCGTGGCTTGCCATGACGAAGCGATGGACCTAGATACTCATCGCTTGGTGACACATTTGATCGTTGAACCAAGCCTGTCATCCAAGATGATGAACGAAGAGATTTTCGGCCCATTATTACCCTTGATTACGTATCGCAATGTCGAAGAGGCGTTTCAAGTCATCAATAGCAAACCAAGGCCGTTAGCACTCTACCTAATGAGCTTTGATTTGAGCTTACAGGCTCAGGTTAAGCACCAAGTTCACTCCGGTGGCATGTGTATCAATGACTGTGTTTTTCATTTAGCGGTTGATGACGCGCCGTTTGGTGGCATTGGTGAATCAGGTCAGGGCAACTATCACGGCAAAGAAGGTTTCCTTACTTTCTCCCACGCCAAAACAGTCTTGGAAACGGGTTTAGATCATCGAGTTAAGCATCTGTTTTCAAAAGAAGACAACGAATTAAAAACAGCAGTGATGGGCATGCTTGGCCAGTAAATCATTGTTGGTATGACACTGTTTATTTTCCAAAAAGTTATTTTCACGAAATTATTTTAAGAGGTTACTTTTATGTTGGAACGTTTTTTTGAACGTATGATCAAATCGTATTTGATGGTTACCGGTTTCTTAACGGCGACGGCTTTTTCCACTTTCCTCGCACCTGATTGGAGTATGCAGACGCTGTTCTCATACAACGATACCATGATGGAAAACAAAGAGTATTTGCTCGGTACTTATCAACACTGGGGTGTGGTGGTTGGCTGTATTGGTGTGTTGTTGATGTTCTCGGCGAAGTACAAATCGCTGCGTACCTCAACCATGATTTACAGCGCATTTGAGAAGTCGATGTTTGTTGGCATCTTCTTATACAACGTGTGTATCAACGATTATGAGTGGTTCTATGGCTGGAGCGGCGTGTTTGCGCTCGATGGATTTGTGACCGTTTATTCTTTGGTTTATCTGTACTACTACCTCACTAGAGATAAGAGTAAGGTCCCAGCTCACCTTCGTTAATCGTTAACCGTTTGTGAGTTGCTCAGGGTGAGTCAATGACACTTCTTTAATGATCAATAGCTTACTTATGATTACAGCCCGCATTTGCGGGCTTTTTTCGTTTTGGGGCAATGATCCATAAAGATCTTAATTGACATATCTTTGACATTTACGCTCTAGACCGACCGGTTTGTTTTGGTTATTGTTTAGTCATCAACTAGAAATGAGGTAAACACCATGACAACCAATAATTTTGACTTTCAACTTAAAACCATTGTTCATGCTCAAGAGAACGGTATTGAAAATATCCCTTCTTTGTTTGGTCGCTTAGGTGCGCAAAGAGTCGTGCTCTTTTCTGATAAAGGTTTGGAGTCTCTTGGCTTTGTTGAGCAGTTCTCGGCGTTGTTTGTAAACCAGAATGGGAATCAGGAAGCGAACCAACAAGCGGTTCAGCTTGTTGGCGTTTACACCGATATCGCGCCAGACGCGACTTGCGACAACATCAACGCGGCCATTGAGTTTGCAAACAGCGTCAATGCTGATGCGATCTTGTCTGTTGGCGGCGGCAGCGTAATTGATGCGTCTAAAGGTGTGAAATACGCATTTCATAAGCAGATAGATGACATTCGCACCGTGATTGCGGGTGGTGGTCATATGGATGTGTGGCCAAACAATGAAGATATTCGAGTGCCCCACATTGCGGTTCCGACAACGGCTGGTACGGGCGCAGAAGCCTCTCCGATTGCTGTTTTTTACAATGAACATGAAAACATCAAAGCAAGTCTAGTCGCGTCTGGATTGGAAGCCGATATCGCGATCCTTGATCCAACGGTGACCACTAAGCTGCCAGCTCACCTTACTCGTTCTACAGCCATGGATGCGTTAACACACGCTGTTGAAGCGATTGTCTCGCCAATGAGTAATGCATTCACTGACGCTTACGGCATTCAGGCTGCAAAACTGATTGTTGAAAACTTACCCTTGGCACTTAAAGAGCCAGAAAACCTAACCGCGCGTGGCAACCTTCTTCAAGCAAGCACTATGGCGATCTCTGCTTTCTATTCGTCTTTGGGCGGTATTCCGATTCACAACTGTGCTCATGCCTTTGGTGCGATTAGCCACATTCCACATGGCGATGCCAACACGGTACTGATGTCGGTTGTGATTGAAGCGCTGCCTGAATTCTATATGCCGAATGCGGCGAAGTTAGCTCAAGCTTTCTCTGTCGACACTACTGGAACCGATGAGATGGTTTACCAGAGAGTGTTGGATTTTTTAAACAACTTCCAAACCAGTGTGGGTGCGATGAAGCGTTTCAGCAGCTGGGATTTTGATGAGCAAGAGAAGAGCAACATTGCAGAAGCGATTGAAAAAGACATCTGTTTTCAGTTCTACCCAATCTCGAAACAGACGATTGAAACCATCATTGAGAAAGCGATTTAAGTCTCTGTCTTAATCGACTGAATCTTATGACCATTTAGTTCAGTCCCTGATTCACTCACAACTATTACTCGAGAGCCAATTATGAAAATCGAAAACGTATTGCTATCAAGCTTGTGCATCATCGCGCCATTCCTACTTTTCACCTAATTCATTCGACAGGGACGTTGTGACCTTTATTCCCGAGGAGGAAATAAATGCTCAATAAACGTTTAACTACCGTGATTTTGGCGGGTGTTTTGGTTGTTCTGTTTTTTGCTAAGGCAAGCTTTGGAAGCGAGAGCTTTGAGAATGAAGCCACCATGGATCAAGTGCAGCAGCATCAAGATGTCGTGCAATTGTTGGATGAGGCTTACCAAGGGCAATTGGATGCCCAGCTCTCTGTCGCTTACTTATATCTGAGCGGAGAGGGCGTAGAACAGAATGATGAAAAAGCCGCGGAGTGGTTCGTCACCGCAGCCAATAACGGTAGCCCTGAAGCTCAAACACAGCTTGGGTTGATGTATATCTCTGGAAGTGGCGTTCAAGCCAGCCAAGCGGAGGCTGTCACCTGGATTGGCATGGCAGCAGCTCAAGAGTATGACCCTGCGCTCGACTTATTACATTGGATGTCGCAAGCCGCGCATTAATTCAAATCTTAACTCAGGTTACTCACAGAAAAAGTTACTCGCAGAAAAGTTAATTACTGAAACAAGTTAATCACAGAAATTGGAGAACGTCTTATGCAGACATTCAAGAAATCTTTAGTGTTCACGGCAATGGCGGCGGTAAGCAGTGCAGCTCTTGCGGCTGAATCAGAAAAGCCGAATATTGTTGTTATTGTTGGTGATGATGTGGGCTTTGCCGATACACAGCCTTATGGCTCTGAAGCGGATACCCCAAACCTGATGGCGTTAGCCGAAGAGGGGGTTAAGTTTACTAACTTTCACGCGTCACCAACCTCATCGGTAACGCGCTCTATGATGCTAACCGGAGCAAACAGCCATGAGGTTGGGCTAGGCACCTTCGACTATGCCGTCTATCCGGGCGCGATTGGTAAGCCGGGTTATGAAGGTTATCTCACCAAGAAAGGTGTTACGGTCGCAACGCTGCTTGAAGAGAGCGGCTATAACACTTACCTCTCTGGTAAATGGCATTTAGGACACGAGGATGGCTTCTTACTTGATGATCGAGGTTTTGGTGAGAGTTACGGTATTTTAGCGGGCGGTTCGAATCACTTTAACCGAGATATGATGTTCCCGGCCAAAAACGCTGCGACAGCGGATGCGCTGCAAAAAGGCGATATTCCCGGCGTCGAAGTTGAGCCAACTTACCGCAACGGTGAAGTGGTTGAGGATAAATACAAAGGCGAATACTCAGACCAAGTTTACACCAACGAGATCATCAAGATGATCGACAGCAAAAAAGACGACGGTAAGCCTTTCTTCGCTTACGTCCCATTCACCGGTATTCACCTGCCACTGCAAGCGCCTGAGTCTGCTTATCAAGATAAAGTCGATTACTACGTTGAACATGGTTGGGACTCGGTTCGAGAAGATCGTTTCCAACGCATGAAAGAGATGGGTGTGATTCCAAAAGACGCCGATATTTCAGATCGTAACGCATTAAGCCGACCTTGGGACTCGCTCTCTGAGAAAGAACAAAAGTGGTACGGAAAGAAAATGGCTGTCGCGATGGGCATGATGGAAATGCAGGACCAACAAGTCGGTCAGATAGTTGATTACCTGAAAGAAATCGGGGAATACGACAATACTTACATCATGTACCTAGCGGATAACGGCCCAGAAGCGGCGGATATTACCGGTGAAAATATCAGTGATTTGATCCGAACGTGGACTGCTCATCATTTTGATAATTCGACTGAAAACTTGGGCAAGGCGAACTCCAGTGTGTCACTTGGCCCTGAGTGGGCAAGCGCTTCAACCGGTGGCCTATCTTGGTACAAAGCTTACACAGCAGAGGGCGGTATCCGTGTGCCGTTTATCGTTAAGCCAGCCAAAGCGCTTCTAGAAGGTGAAGATGCGTTACAGCCGGGAACTCAAACAGATGACTTATCACAAGTGAAAGACATTGCAGCCACGATTCTTGAGATTGCAGAGGTAGAGCATCCAGGAACGGAATATCAAGGTCGAGAAGTAGCGCCGATGAGTGATGTGAGCTTGTTGCCTTACTTCAAAGGGGAAACGGCAGACGTGCACAGTGCCGATAATGCGATTCCATTTGAATTGTTTGGTAGCGGAATTCTGCTTAAAGGTGATCATAAGATCATCCGAATTTCTACGGGAATGGGCGGTGACAGTGAGTGGCACTTATACAACACCAAGAAAGATCCAGCTGAGCAACATGACTTGAGAAATGAAATGCCAGATCTGTTCCTTGAAATGGTCGCTGAATATCAAGAATACGAAAAAGCGCAAAATATCGTCCCGGTTGACGAAGCGTGGAACCCGTTTGAAAACGTGAAATAGAGGAAAAACCACTCGGCCAACCTAATGCCATCAAGCTTGGTTGGCCGATGAACACCGTGTAAAGGAATTACGAATTGTTTTGGCTAATACAATAACTTTTACATCGAGGCACTCTTCATGACGACATTATCGCTATCAAATTTGAGTTCAGTTCCGCAGTTCAATGGTAAAGCACACAGCAAGCTTCAAGCGTTAGCAAAACCGATTGGGGCGGTGTGTAATATCAGTTGCACCTACTGTTATTACTTAGAAAAACAACAGCTGCTTGAATATCCAAAAGGCTCTCAATATACGATGGATGAAGTCCTGTTAGAGCGTTATATCAAGCAATATATAGAAGGGCAGAATACGCCTGAAATCATCTTTTCTTGGCATGGTGGAGAGCCGACCTTGTTGGGGCTTGAGTACTTTAAAAAGGTCGTCGAGCTGCAGAAAAAATATTGTCCTAGCTACAGCAAGATCAGCAATGACCTTCAAACCAACGGCACGTTACTGAATGATACGTGGTGTGAGTTCTTCAAGAACAATGACTTTATCATTGGTGTGAGCATTGACGGCCCAGAGCACTTACACAATCACTACCGGACCAACCGTGCAGGCAAAGGCACTTTTTCTCAAACAATGCGTGGCATTCGCTACTTGAAACAACATAACGTCGAGTTCGCGACTCTAAGCTGCGTGAATGATGTGACAGGTAAGTATCCATTAGAGGTCTATCGCTTTCTACGCGATGAAGTGGGTTCGAAGCAATTGCAGTTTATTCCTGTCGTCGATAAGCGCGAAGCTCACACCAACAATAAATGGTTGAGCAACCAACAAGCGATCATTCCCGTATCAGGCGAGGTTGAACCGTGGAGTGTCGGCTCTGCGCAATGGGGACAATTCCTCACTACCGTTTTTGATGAGTGGTTTGAACACGATTTTGGTCGAGTGTTAGTGCCGTACTTTGAAAATTTTGTCGGTGTATGGATGGGCAGAGAAAGCACCATGTGCACGCTGAGTGAGATCTGCGGCAAAGGGTTAGCGGTTGAGCCCAATGGCGATGTGTACTCATGTGACCATTATGTATTTCCTGAATTTCAGCTGGATAATATTCAGGAACAAGCACTTTCAACTTTAGCCTTTTCGCCAAAGCAGCAGAGTTTTGGGTTCGCCAAACAGAAGTCTCTGCCGAAACAATGCCAAGCCTGTGAGTTTAAATTTGCATGTCATGGCGAATGCCCCAAAAACCGTATCATCACAAGCCGAGATGGTGAGGCGGGGTTAAATTATCTCTGTGAAGGTTGGCTGAGCTTCTTCAAGCATATCGACCCTGTTATTAAGGACTTATTCAAAGCCAATAATATCCCGTCTCGTCTGGGGTAACGGAGTAAGCGTGAATGGATTCAATCTAGATTTAAAGTTAGATAAAAGGCTCGCTAAATTGTGCGAGCCTTTTGGTATTTGGTATTTGGTATTTGGTATTTGGTAACGGGTATCTAGTCAGCCGATTCTTGGGCTGGGCTCATGGCGAGAAGAGTCTCTTCCATGGCATTGTTTAGAATCGAACGGTTACGCTGCATGGCGGCCATGAGCGTTGAGCCAAGCCATAAACCATAAAGCGTTCGAGATAGCGATTCTGGCTCTGCGATAGTGAAATCACCGGCCTCATTGCCTTCTTCAAACAGCTTCGCCATACGCAAGATGATCTTTTCCGCGCCTTCAGCCATGGTCGATTGCAACGGGTTTTCAGATCCAGCTACTTCTCCCGCCAGTTTTACGACAAGACATTGGATATTGAAGTCTTCAGTCAGTTTCGATGCACACCAAAACTCGAAATAGGCTTTAACGCGATCACGACGAGAAAGCGATTCATCACTTAAAAAGTCATCCAGCTTAGCGAGATGCTCATCAAAGTAGTTAGTAAGAAGGATCTCACCAAAGTGCTCTTTGGATTTAAAGTAGTGGTAAAAAGAACCCTTCGTGCCTTCCGCTTGGTTGATGATCTTCATCAGGCCAACACCAGCAAACCCGTGTTCATTAATAAGGCTAAATCCTGCATCGAGCATAGCTTGTCGCATGTCTTTCATTGTTCTTACTCTTTATGCTGAGAATGAGGAATAGTGTAACGAGCAACATACCAACCGTCCAGTCTAGCGCGTTAGGGCACGGTCAATAATTGACTCGTTTCGTCAAAGTGATTTTTCTCTATGACCCCTTCTAAGCGACAAAACTTTTTTCAAGATAAGCGCATGCTATAAAACGAAAATAACAACCTTAAAGAGCTTGTTTGGTGCCTTAAAATGACCAAATCGGGGTGTTTTAAGTTGCTGTTTTTGTTGGTTTTTAATTTGGTGTTTTCTTGAGATCGCAATGGTAGTCTTAGCGTAATTTCTTTAGGGGGCTAAATGGACACCAATAACAGCACTTATCATCACCACAGTTTTGCTCAGCAAGACTTATCAGAGCTTACATTTACAGCCTGTACGTTTATCCGTTGTGATTTCAGACGTTCGAACTTACGTGATGCAACGTTTATTAACTGTAAGTTTATTGAGCAAGGCGATATTGAGGGATGCCACTTCGATGTTGCAGATTTGCGTGATGCAAGTTTTCAGAACTGTCAGTTGGCGATGGCGAATTTTAGCAACGCGAATTGCTACGGTATTGAGTTACGTGATTGTGACCTGAAAGGGGCGAACTTTACTCGTGCTAACTTTGCCAACCAGGTAAGCAATAGAATGTATTTTTGCTCCGCGTATATTACGGGCTGTAACCTGTCATACGCCAACTTGGAGCAAGCTTGTTTAGAGAAGTGTGAGTTATTTGAAAACCGCTGGATAGGTACTTACCTTGGCGGAGCGTCACTAAAAGAGTCCGATCTTAGCCGAGGCGTGTTCTCGGAAGATGTATGGGGGCAATTTAGTATGCAAGGTGCTAATTTATGCCATGCTGAATTAGAAGGGTTAGATCCTCGCAAGGTAGACACATCGGGGATTAAAATCGTTGCTTGGCAGCAAGAGCAACTGCTTGAAACCATGGGTATTGTGGTAATGCCTGATTGATAGCTGTAATTTCTAACTACAGGCTATTTGGAATATGTAAGAATTCGCTATAGAAGAAAAGCCCAAAGCTAATAACTTTGGGCTTTTCCGTATTTGGTAACCAGCATTTTATAATGAATTTTTAAAAAGAGAATGCTTGGTGATAGAGAACTGATTGGTTGATTAATGCATGCCTGAGCGCATTTTGTCGGCGAGCGCAAAGAAGACAAAAACGACGAAACAGACTAGAGCAGCACACAGTGAAGTTAAGATGGTTGTGGCGTCTTTTGAAATCAATGGAATGGTGATAGAAGCTAGCGCTATCAACATAACAAGGATATGAACAATTCGACCCGGAATTGGATTTTTATGACAGAATGAAGCCCAGAGGTAACGCATTTTCAACACCAGTATAAAATTAGTGGTTTTATTCTATTTTCTTAGTGAGTATTTTGTAAATAACAATTGGTTACAATTGGTTGTAAATATGATCTAAGTCGAATTAGTATTAAACCAGTTAAATAACAGCAGTTTATTGATCTTTTATTGAATTTTAACTTTCAAAATGAACATCATAATATTCCGTATTCTTTGGAATACTAAGTCAAATATTATTCGACTTTTTGTTTTTTGACTTAAGATCTCATTTATTGAGTGTTCTGTTAAGAGACCGTTTGCGTATTGATTTCCGCCCTGTACATGTCAATTAGGCAGGTATCTATTTAGGGGCTGAAATTCGTTTAATGTCATTTATCAAAGAGAGTGTTCGAATTGAGAGCGCGGTAATCTTGTCTTAGATTCAGTTTGGTATACTCAAGGTTCAATCTACGAAGATGATGGAGATGATATGTCGAAAACCGCGAAGATCATGAATGAAGATAAGCTGGTTAAGAAGGCTCTAGAAGTCGGTTTTAAAATGGCAAAGTTGCAAGGTTTCGATTTGCCGAACTCATCTCAACCAATCAAGGTTAAGGCTGTTTATCTATTTCTTGTTGAAGTAAATCAAATCACTCCGTTACCAGACAGTAAGTTGGATGGTGCAAATATTAAGAAGCGCCTAGCGTTATGGATACACAACGCTTTGCCTGATAATGATCCCTTGAAGTAAACCTTTTCCAAGCTGATATTTCTGGACTCGTTTCCTCTGAGTTCATTATTCATCGATATGTTAGATAAGAAACCTAGCGAGCTCTCGCTAGGTTTTTTTGTTTTTGAGGCCGATATTTTAATAGTGGATAGCGAGTCACTGCCATTCGAAGCGTTGTTATCTACTCGATAGAATGTTCAACACTGAGAGTGTTGGTGATTTATGCCGCTTGATTGGCAATCTGAGCACATAATTTACTAATGACTCTAACCTTCTTTTGACGCTTATTCGGTTAAAGACATTTTCTTAAGATCTCCACCGATCAAATACATTAGAACTCAAAGTATTATTTAATTCATGCTGACCGCTATTAAATGTGATACTGATCACTAATTTTTGTTTTTTAAAGTTAAGGTGTTGATCTTAGTAGGGGGTAAATGCTCATAATAAAAAGGAATTTAATTAGAGTTCAAAGGAATTTCTCGGTATGATTACATCAGCGCCTTGGGTGTTGTGTCCAGAAGTGATAGAAAAAACGAGTGAAGAATGGAGTTTTCGCGAGCCCAAAGCTTCAGATGGCAACGACATTTATCGACTGATTTCAGAATGTCCGCCACTAGACACCAACTCGTCATATTGCAATTTTTTGCAATCCACTCACTTTAGTAAAACTTGTATTTTGGTTGAGAACAAAGGTGAGCTTGCGGGCTTTATCTCGAGTTATCAAAAACCGAGTGAGCCTAATGTTCTCTTTATTTGGCAAGTTGCAGTTGCCCCTCGATTTAGAGGTCACTCTTTAGCTTACAAGATGTTGAACAGCTTACTTCGTCGAGAGTGGCTGAAGAGTATAGAAGCTATTGAAACAACCATTACTAAGTCAAATCAAGCGTCTTGGGCACTCTTTAAAAAGCTAGACGCAAAAAATAGTAGCACTGGAAAAGTGACCACTTTCTTAGATGAAAATGTTCATTTTAAAGGGCTGCACGATACTGAGTATTTGTATCGAATACCCCTTAAATAATCATTAACTTATAGGAATCAAATAACGGCCTTATCATGGATATTTTTAAAAAGCAGGAATCTAACGTACGTTCATACTCGAATAGTTTTCCAGTCACTTTTGCTAAATCAAAAGGCTGCTGGCTTGAAACAAAACAAGGTGATCGTTACCTCGATTTTCTTGCTGGAGCAGGATCTCTCAATTACGGTCATAACAATCCAATACTTAAGCAAGCTTTACTTGAGTATATTGAAATGGATGGAATTACACATGGCTTGGATATGCATTCAGAAGCCAAAGCTGAATTCCTAGAAGCTCTTAGTCGCTTTATTTTGGAACCTCGAGCATTAGATTACAAAGTTCAATTTACCGGCCCGACAGGAACAAATGCGGTTGAGGCAGCGATTAAGTTGGCGAAAAAAGTAAAAAGTCGAAGCAGTATTGTTGCATTTACCAATGGTTTTCATGGTTGTACGGCGGGTGCATTGGCTGCTACAGGCAACCAACACCACAGGCAAGGTGCGGGCTCAAATCTCAACAACGTTACGCGTTTGCCATTTGAAGGTTACGCTGGAATCGATGGTTTAAAATTATTTGAAACGATGTTAACCGATAATTCCGCTGGTATGGATAAACCTGCTGCCGTTTTATTGGAAACGGTTCAGGGTGAAGGTGGGTTAAATGTCGCTTCAAATGAGTGGCTACAGAAGTTAAGCAAAATCTGTAAAGCCCACGATATCCTACTTATTGTGGATGATATTCAAGCCGGTTGTGGTCGAACAGGAACGTTTTTTAGCTTTGAACCTTCAGGTATAAAACCAGATATCGTTACGCTATCTAAGTCGATAAGTGGTTATGGCTTACCGATGGCTGTGGTTTTATTAAAACCTGAACTAGACAAGTGGGAGCCGGGAGAACACAACGGCACCTTCCGTGGTAACAACCATGCGTTCATTACTGCTGCGAAAGCGTTAGAAATGTATTGGTCAAATGATGATTTTGAAAATCATATTCAACGTAGCTCAAGCATGGTCGATGATGTCATTCAACGCAATCTCAAGCGTTTCCCTGAGCTATTTGTTCAACGCAAGGGACGCGGAATGATGATTGGCATTGAATGTAAAGATGGGAACACAGCTGATGAGATTGCAAAAGTGTGTTTTGACAAGGGCATGGTAATTGAGACCGCAGGTCCAAACGATGAAATCTTGAAGTTCTTTTGTCCATTAACCATTTCAGAATCGGAATTGATGCAAGGTTTAACTATGTTCGAAGACTCAGTTGAAGTGGTAGCAACCAAGCATTTCAAGAAAGCATCGTAATAGGGAGAGTAAAATGATTGTTAGAACACTTGATGAATGTCGTAATAGTGAAAGACGTATTGTATCGGATAACTGGGAAAGTACTCGCATGTTATTGAAAGATGACAATATGGGATTTTCTTTTCATATCACAACAATTTACGAAGCGACAGAAACACATATCCATTACCAAAACCACTTGGAGTCTGTGTTTTGTATGAGTGGTGAAGGAGAGATTGAAGTCGTTGGTGGTAAAACTTACCCAATCAAACCCGGTACGCTGTACATCCTAGATAAGAATGACGAGCATTATTTACGCGCATATAAAAACAAAGAAATGACAATGGCTTGTGTGTTTAACCCACCAATTACTGGCGCTGAAGTACACGATGAAAACGGCGTTTATCCACTCGTTGATTAACCCATATCTTCAGGGGTGATATCTCACCCCGCTCCCTATTATTTCGTCTTTAATCTCTTCAAGAACAAAAGGTCTTTTATGACATTTACCGTAGAAAAAATCGGCGGTACATCAATGACAGCATTTGATGCTGTGCTCGACAATATTATTCTCCGCCCTCAAAATCCGTATAACCGAATCTTTGTTGTGTCCGCATACAGCGGTATGACGGATGCATTGTTGGAATGTAAAAAAACAGGTAAGCCTGGTATCTATCAATTGATAGCGATGCGTGACGATTCGTGGAAGGATGCTCTATCTTATATTGAACGCCGCATGCTATTGACCAATGAGCATATTTTTGCGGATCCAATGAATCGTATGAGAGCTGATAAGTTCATCCGGTCTCGTATTTCAGAAGCTAAAAACTGTATCACTAACATTCTTGAAACGTGTCAATACGGACAGTTTTCACTGAGACATTATTTACCACAGATTAGAGAGTTTCTTTCTTCAATTGGAGAGTCTCATAGTGCATACAACACGGCTCTTAAATTAAAAAACATTGGTATAAACTCGACCTTTGTTGACCTTTCTGGTTGGGACAACAAAACCCCTCAAAGTTTGGACGATACCATTAGAGAGGCTTTCTCTGACATTGATGTTACTGAGGAGCTTCCCATAGTAACTGGTTATGCATATTGCAAAGAAGGTTTGATGCATACTTATGATCGTGGTTACAGTGAGATGACGTTTAGTCGTATCGCTACTATTACTGAGGCATCATTGGCGATCATCCATAAGGAGTATCATTTTAGTTCGGCTGACCCAAAAGTCGTTGGTGTAGGTTCAGTTAAACCGATTGGGGCAACCAATTATGATGTTGCCGATCAACTGGCTAACCTTGGTATGGAAGCTATTCACTCTAATGCGGCTGCTGGGTTACGAGAAAGTGGCATAGAACTGCAAATCAAAAACACTTTCGAGCCAGAACATGAGGGAACACTGATTTCTTCTGATTACCGACCAGACACTAATCACATTGAGATCATTGCCGGAAAACAGAAGGTATATGCGTTACATGTTTTTGACCAGGGAATGGTCGGTAAGGCGGACAATGTTAGTTATGAGTTAATGGAGATTATCGCAGATGCTAGAGTGAACCTTATTGGTAAAGAGATGAACGCCAATTCTATTACCTATTATCTAGGTGGTAGCACCGAGAGTTTAAACAAGGTGTCTTATAAGGCTGAGAAACGTTACCCTCAGGCATCTATTTCAGGTCGAATGGTCGCTATAATCTCAGCGATCGGTTCTCAAATTGATACCAATAAAACGCTCGCTAATGGTGTATTGGCTTTGATGAACCATAGTGTTACGCCTATTGCATTACATTCGTCTATGAGAAACGTAAATGTGCAATTTGTTGTGAGTGATGACAAGTATCAACAAGCGATTTGCGCGTTGCATGAAGAATTCTTTGACCAAGATAAAAGAACCGAGACATCGGTGAATGCAGCATAAAATTTAACAGTGGAGGGTTCACCCTCCACTGTTAAATTTTCATGGAAAAGCAAAACATCAACTGCAAATTAACGATCGCCTGTATCTATTTTGATCACACAGCAACATCAGATATGAGTATTACTACTCTTGATACTTATCGAGCTTGTTATAAAGCGTTTTGATGCTGATTCCCAAGTCTTGTGCTGTTTCCTTTTTGTTGCCTTCATTTTCTTCGAGCGTATTGATAATCGCCGCTTTCTCAATCTTCTCAAGAGAAACACCCGCCGGAACCATATCCTCAACGGTAGTCCCTGTTTCTAAAGGAGGAGTATCAAAAATTAGGTGTTCATCTTTAATCGTCTCATCTGCCAATATAAAAGCTCTTTCAATACAGTGTTTTAATTCCCTGACATTCCCTGGCCATGCATGGGCTGATATTTTTTGAAGCGCTGATGTGAAAATGGTCTTCGCAGTGGTTTCATTTGCGTTGCGATGAGCAATAAAATGTTTTGCTAAGCCGACGATGTCGTCGCCTCTTTCACGCAATGGAGGGACATGTATGGGGAAGTGAGCCAACCTGAAATAGAGATCCTCTCTCAAAAACTGTTCTTCAATAGCGACTTGTGGATCTCGGTTTGTCGCTGCAATGACTCGAGTATTAGCGATACTCGTTGCATTACTGCCTACAGGGCGATATTCACCTGTTTCTAAAACTCGTAGTAATTTGACCTGGTGTTCAAGTGGCATTTCGGTGATTTCGTCGAGAAACAATGTGCCACCTTCTGCTTGCCTAAACACCCCTTGGTGTGTGCGATTCGCCCCTGTAAAAGCGCCTTTTTCATGACCAAATAATTCACTATCAACTAACTCAGGGCTGATAGCACCGCAGTTGATCGCAATAAAAGGTTGGTTTTTACGATCACTGGCAAGGTGAATCGTTTGTGCGACTAATTCTTTACCTGCCCCACTTTCGCCGACAATCAAAACATTGGTGTCAGTCTTCGCGACTCTTCTTAAAGTTCGATACAGCTTATGCATGGGCTTAGAAGAACCGACTAACATACCGAACTGGTCTAAATCGCTGGTGGACACTTTACGCCCTTCTTCCTGCTTCTGGAGGAAGTATTGACTGAAGTCTGCAAGGGTATCTTCCAATATTTGCATGTCGACGGGCTTTCTATAATGGAAGATTGCGCCATGGTTCATCATCATGTCTAAATTTTTGTTTGGCGTACCTGTACTGATAATAATCAAGTCCATTTCGTCCAACCCTGTTGCACTCGATAAGGACTTAAAATCATCGTTAGTAAATCGAGAGACTTCAACAATAGCAGTATCTGGTTGCAGTTGTTGTAGCTTGTCAATCCAATGAACATCCATAGTACTTTGAATTATTTCAAAGCTTGATAATTCATCTAGAGAGTTTATTTTAGACCGCAATAATTCATCTTTTAACTCTATAAAAAGTGTCGGTAATGACATGATTTAACTCTCTTTTTGTACGACAGAAAACGACCTTGATAATAACATAATGTCCTTCAAATACGAATCTATCATTTACTATACGCCACCTTTTAAATGTAGTTACAATATTACTGATAGTAGAAGTAGCTAATTAACAGTATTGATATTAATTATTCTAGGATCTCCATTGATGATAATTTTTACAAAATACTCGTGTAATTAATACACCTCCGATTATTTTACCAATGGTAAATTTTCAAAATTAAAGTGTAAATCCTTTATTTTCAGTCAGTTAAAAAGTTGGCATGCTGGTTGCAATTGTACAAGTGTCAGTTAACTAGAGGAGATAATTAATGAGAAATACTGCAAGTAAAATATTATTAGCTACTTTGATTGCAACTTCTTCATCAACTGTTTTTGCTAATAGCATGTGGGAAAAAGAAACTTTCGATGCGTGGATTGATGGAAAAGCAGAAACGACTTTATTACTGAATACTAATTTAAACTCATTTGACATCAACACCTACGTTAAAAATCGAGTGGTTACTTTAACTGGCTCGGTTAAAAATGAAACAGAGAAAGATTTGGCAGAAGAGTTAGTGCTAAGCCTAGATGACGTTAAGTCTGTAAAAAACGAACTTACAGTGATTGATGAAGACAAAGAAAAAACACCCGCAGCCGTACAAGCTTTGACTGATGCTCACATAAAGACACTGGTAATCACTCGTTTATTAATGAATACCAATGTTAGTGGTAGCGATATTCAAGTTGAAACCGAAAACAGTGTGGTTATCTTGAAAGGTTCAGTTTCATCAAGCAGTGAACACGACTTAGCTTTATCTATAGCAAATAATACCCCGAATGTAGAGAGAGTGGTGGATAAATTAAATATTATTTAACCTCTCTACAATTGGTAATTTATTAAAAATTGGGGAATAACGATGATTCGCTGGTCGCTAATATTTTTTATTGTCGCAATTATTGCCGCCCTATTGGGATTTAGTGGTATCGCTGGGGCTGCTGCGACAGTAGCAAAGATCATATTTTATATATTTGCAATATCACTACTGGTTTCAGTGGTAATTATGTTGCTGAATAAAAACAAACATTAGGAGTTTATATGAACATCAAATCGAACGCTTACCGTTTTTTAACTATTGTGGGTATTACATTTGCACTTGCGGCATGTAGTGATGAAGGTCCGATGGAACAAGCCGGGGAAAATGTAGATGAGGCTGTAGAGGATACTCAAAACGCAATAGAAGATAGCTGTGAAAATATTAAAGAGCATTTAGATGCGAAAGATGAAGATTGCTAGAACTGTCATCTAGAGTGCAATGAGATGCCAAAATCCTCATAAAAATAAACCAATGAAGTAGGAATTAGACATGAAAAATATATTTGATGTGCTCAAAGACAGTCATGAAAAGCAACGACTTTTGATGGATGCGTTACTCCAAACTTCGGGAGACACACAAGCTAGGCAAGAACTCTATGTTAACCTTAAGGATGAGTTAACCAAGCATGCGATTGCAGAAGAGCGCCATTTTTATGCACCTTTGATCGAGAGTGATCAATCCATTGACATGACTAGACATGGAATCGCTGAACATCATGGAATCGACAAAATACTCGCTCAACTCGATGATACAGAGATGTCTTCACCAGCTTGGCTTGTTTTAATGAAAACATTAAAAGATAAGGTTGAACATCATTTAGAAGAAGAAGAGCAGCGTTTTTTTCAAACCGCAGGTCGAGTCTTAGATACTGAACAAAAAGAAACATTAGCTCGTAAATATGAAAAAGAGGTTGCTTGAATCACGAAGTAATCAAATTCTTTAAATAAGTATAAAACTGCTTTGTTATCAAGCTAAGGGCTCATTCTTGAGCCCTTCTTTTATTTAATTTAGAGATAGATAAATTTACGGATAAATATATTTAAATTCACGGATAAATTAAGGCGTAACATGTTTATTATTAAATATTATATGCTTCTTGCTATAGCTTGTTTTTTTGCTGCTGCTCTTATACCACAGCTAATAATCCGTGGTGTTTTTGCCTGGTGTAGTTTGTCGATGTTCATCGTTAGTGTTGCCTACATCTTCGATATGCCGTCAATATTTAGGAAGACTAGCGATGGGAAAATAGTGTGGTGGATTAGATGGATCTTCATTCCATTCTTCTTAGGTGTTCGACTGTACAATGCATGGGCAATTAAAAGAGATAAAGTTGAACCAATACAGAAGGTTGGAAAAGGTTTATATGTATCTCGTCGTTTGTTCCCTTCAGATTTATCGTTCTTAGAATCTCAAAACATCCATTGTATTGTAGATGTTACAGCTGAGTTTTCTGGTTTAGAAAGTGCAATGACCGGTGATCAATTTCGCTATTTAAACACCCCGGTTCTTGATCATAAAGTCCCTAAAATGCATAAGCTTAAACATGCTATAAATTGGATCGATACCCAAATCCATCAATCTAGATCGGTTGTTGTGCATTGTGCTCTCGGTCGAGGACGTTCTGTCTTTGTCGTAGCTGCCTATCTTTTAGCAAAAAATCCGTCACTTACTGTAGAGCAGGTCTTGAAAAGTATTAACGACGTGCGAAGTACAGCCCAATTGAACCATCTACAACTAAAAACACTTCAAGCAATCAGTGATAAAGGTTTGCTCACTCTTGGCCATAAAGCTTGCCTTATTGCCAACCCTGTTGCAGGTGGTGGTAAATGGTTGGCGAATGAACAACAGGTTATTCGTGAACTTACGAGAAAGTATAGTTTAGATATTTTTCTTACTAGCCAAGAAGTATCAGCAGAAATATTAGCTAAGCAGGCCAAAGACCGGAATACTGCGCATATTATCGTTGCAGGTGGCGATGGGACGGTTAGTGAAGTCGCAAGGCAAGTTAGGAAGACTGATACACAACTCGGGATTATACCTTTGGGTACCGCGAACGCTCTATGTCATATGCTTTATGGATTGACCTCGAAAATATCGCCTGTTGAAAAAGCGTGTGAGGCTATTTTATCTGGCAACTCAAAAAGAATCGATCTGGCGTTCTGTAATCAACAACCAATATTACTGCTTCTTGGTATTGGGTTTGAAGAACAGATGATCGATTACGCACATCGAGAACAAAAAAATGAAAAAGGGCAATTCGCGTATTTGACTGGGTTCTTCAATGCAGTAATCACCGACGATAATCAACACTTTCAAATTTCAATCGATGACCAACCATCACAAAGTATGAAACTACAAAGTTTGGTCGTGGCGAACTCTTCCCCTTTTAGTACTGTGCTTGCTCAAGGGGGACAGCCTCCTAGGCCGGATGATGGGAAGCTGCATATTACCTATTTGGAAAACACAAATTCACTTAGTAAACGAGCTATCGCTCTATCTGATCTGTTGTTATCGAGTCTCGGAGCGAAAGAACAAGCTAGTTACTTTACTTATGCTTCGGCACAGCTCGTTAAAATTGATTCTGACCGACCTATTTCATACGTGATTGATGGAGAGACGTATTTGGCTGATTCACTGGAGATAAGTATTGATAAGCAAGCCTTAACGGTTTGTATTCCATGAATGTATTGAATAATCCGCATATTGAATAAGAAGGAGACACCATGGAAATGAATCTCTCTTTTAACTTAGAGAAGTTTCAGCATCTGATAGAGGGTAAGTTAGAGCATTGGTTAGTTGAAGCAATTAAACTTATCCCTAACCTGATTGTTGCTTTTGTTACGTTTCTTATTTTTATCTTTGTTGCCAACATAAGCGGCAAGTTGTTTAAAAGATTGAGCAATAGAGTTGTCGACTCTCAAGAAGTCATTAACTTACTGGCTTCTATTGTTAAGGTTACCATTGTTACTATTGGATTTTTTGTCGCGTTAGATTTTGTTGGGCTCCAAGGTACGGTTACATCGTTGCTTGCCGGTGCCGGTATTCTAGGTTTAGCTATCGGTTTTGCTTTTCAAGATATGACTGAGAACCTCATTTCAGGTATTACAATGAGTATTCGTAAACCTTTTAAAATTGGCGATGTTGTTGGTTCCAACGATGTCATGGGTACCATAGTCAAAATAAACTTACGAAATACACTGGTTGAAACGTTCTCTGGTCAACACGTCATGATTCCCAATAAGATGGTTTTCCGAAATATTTTGACGAACTACAGTCGAAAAGGACGAAGAAGGGTCGAGATCCCTGTGGGGATTTCCTACGCAGACTGTCCCAAAAGAGCCGCTGAGGTGATAACCAAAGCGATAAACCAAAAGTCTTATGTTAGTCGGAAAGAAGATACGACGGTTTACGCTTCAAGCTTTTCTGATAGTAGCGTTAACTTATTGGTTTGGTTTTGGATTGAGTACCCAGGAGGTTTTGGTTATATGGACGCAAAGCACGACGGTATTATAGCGGTTAAAGAGTCATTATCAGAGGCTGGAATGACAATACCGTTTCCGATTAGAACACTTGATTTTGATCCCAAAGGCGGTAAAAGTCTGTCTAGAATGATGACTGGGGCTGTCGATGACGCTTCCTAGAATAACATAGCGGTCCCTCTCGTAAAAAAGCGTCAAGGCAATATGCCTCGACGCTTTTTATTTTGAGTGATGTCAGAATTAGATCAGAATTAAACCTAGATTATTCCCACTGTTTAATGATTGTGTTGTAGGCTTTGATTCTCTTCTCAAGTTAATTAATCGTATCTATTTTAGATGGGTTATATCTGTTACAAATGCTTTGCTATCTCATCATTTTCAACTTGCAACGCCGCAACCCAATAGGAGAAAAAAGCAGACATATGTTGATTGTTAAACTTTCTAATAGTGTTTTTGAGGTAAGAAATTAGGCTTAAATTACTCTGGTACATATCGTTATAACTAACAATTAACGCAGGGGGCTGACTCAATATGTCATTGTCATTAACTTCATTGTTAATGCAGAACTTGGTGTTTACTTCGTTTATTAATGAACGTTCAACTTTTATAAATCGATTTGCAGCTCTTGCAATGTTCCCATGTGCTTTCTGTTCAATTAGGTCAACACATGAGAAGTAGTGATCTTTCAATGTACATAGTATTTTTTCTATGCCTTTATAGTGAATTACCTCAAGGGGATCATTGTCCTTTTTAAACAACATATCATTACTCCTTTTTATCTCAGTAGTATTTATAATTTCAGTTGATTTATAATAATTAAAATAAGCCTTTTCTTTGATTCTGATTTCCAACCATCATTCGCTAATAACTAATTCTGACGCATGTTGTGTATTTGGTCTCGACATGATTCCATTTCATTTTTTACCACTTTTAATCTTCTTCTCCCTTCTAAATCAGGGTTAGTTTCTAGCAGTGATTCAATGTCGGAAATGATCTTTGTCTCGACACCTTCTAGGTGCTTTAAATAGAGCTCTTGATTGTTTTTACCTTTTGTATCTTCCGCTTCAATACAGCGCTCTCTGGCATTTATCGTATAACTAGCGGGTATCTGTTCTTGATGTATTTTTGAGTAGTAAGTTAAAGATTGTAACTTTAACTCTGCACATTTCTTTACCGTGTAGATATCAAAAAGATTTTTTGCCATCTTTTCACTTCTTATGTTGGATATCGCTTTTTCGTAAATAATATTTCCACTTTTTATCAGGTTAACAATAGATAATATACTTTGGTTTCTCATGAATCCTCATTTGGTTCTAAGCTGTATTTGGTTTATTGCATTTTTTATGCCAATTAATAACCCTATATTCAGCTTGTTTCGTCTAAGGTTTTACTTTGTTTTTGTAAAAAATACATTAATAGATGTTTTCTAGTGAAATTATTACATTGATTAATGCCATTTATTAATGATATGGGAGCTTATCTTCAATTATTCTGGTACTTGTGAAAGTTGGCACGATGCTAGCATTGATTATTAAAGTAGCTAGAGATTAATAGTATTAATATTATTCTCTGGCTTATGATAATCAAATAAGGAGAAAACTTATGCCAAAGTCAAACGCTAAAAATTCAGAAGCCAAACAACAAATTGAAGAAACTTATGAAAAAGCTGAAGAGGCCGCAGTAGAAGTTATCGAAAATGTGAAAGAGGCGGTCCATGAAACTCTCGAGGCCAGCTCTGAAAGTGTGAAGAACACGTCTGAGAAAGCGGAAAACATCATTAAAGAGCGTCCATTATTGAGTGTTGGCTGTGCGTTTCTCGCTGGTTGGGCTGTCTCGAAGTTAATCAAATAGCCATATATCAACATCGCAATTGAGAGAGCACCGTTATGCAGGTAAATAGTCAAAATGATCCAGTAAACTCTGCCAATGATAAATCGAGCGATCGTAAGGTGGATGATCTTAAACGTTCTGCTTCTGAGTTAAATGGATTGTGGAAAGACTTAGCTATATTACAGACACATACCCAGCAATGGTCTCAATCGACCTTAGAGCTTTTCTTATTGGAGTTTCGCAATAGTGTTGATGCATTTAAAAAGCGTCTTGTGTTTCAGCTCCTCTTTGTTGCGTTGTTACCGCTGTTTCTTTTTAGTATCGCCGTCGGTGCTGGAGTAGTGATCTACTACTTCACTTTGAATCTGTTAGCGGGTTACGGCGCGTTTATATTCACACTCGGTTTGATTCTAATATGCTTGGTACTTCGTTCTAGTTACTTAAAGCAATTTATAGGTTTTGAATGTACGAAAGAGCAATTGAAGGAGGGGTTACATGTCAGCACTCAAAAATCGACAAAGACAGATTCAAATGAAAAGACTTGAGGGGAGAAGTAGAGCTCGTCAAGTTGAACTTTGTATGGGACTTATTCGTCACAAAGGAAAAGAGTTTGTTCACAAGTACCCCTTGTATGCTCTTGGCATCACAGGCCTTGGTGTTGTAATTTTGAATCGAACTCATCGTTTTAAATCGTCTGTTTTTGGTTATAAACAGCTATCGCTAATACTTAATTTACTTAAGTAACCATCATTTTGATTCAAGTTAGTGTTGGCTGACGGTATCGAGTGCCTGATTCAAATTGACGAAGCCTCAAAAACAAAACCTTCTACTCATAGGAATAAAATGACATCAAAAAAATACAGTATTCTTAGACAACGAAGTGTGTTGCAAACTAGTTTTATGCTCCTTGCTGTTCTCATGATGTCTATTTTTACATTACATATCGCCAAGCCATTTTTGTTGCCAATCATCTTTGGTGCTTTTATTTCTTTGCTATGTAGCCCTCTAGTTAACTACCTTACTCGCTTCGGTATCCCTCGAGTCATTAACGTAATGGCTGTACTTATTGGTTTTATTGGCTTTGTTGTGATTAGTTTGAATATGTTGAGTGAGCCCGCTCAGCAATGGTGGTCAAAATTACCAATGTTGGTTGAGAATGTATCTAATGAAGTGAGTGAGGTTACTCAAAACAGTCGCTTAACTGACGCCACCGGGTTCTCCATGAGTAGTACTGTTACCAATGATGGGCTTACCAATAACACGGCTTTTTCCATTATAGAATCAGTGCTTACGACAACACCAACCATTGTTACTCAGTTGTTGGTTGCGTTTCTTATGGCGTATTTCATGATGAATTACGGTCGAAAAATTTATTCTCAAAGCTTATCTCTTTTTGAATGCTTTTCAGATAAGCGTAGGGCTGTTGAATTGGTTAAAGTTGTTCAAAAGGATTTGTCTCGTTACATAGGCGCCATCACCATCATTAATGTTTGCTTAGGACTCACTGTTGGCTTTGCTTTTTATATGATGGGATTGCAAGACCCTTTCCTTTGGGGTGCTTTTGCAGGCTTAATGAATTTTATCCCCTATCTTGGCCCGATGGTTTCAGTTACGTGCTTTGGTTTAGTCTCTTTTATACAGTTTGAGTCGTTTAGCTACGCATTGACGGTCGCTGCGATCTTCCTGGCGATTAATTTGATAGAAAGCCAATTGGTTACTCCTACATTACTGGGGAAAAGGTTTAGTCTCAATCCGCTGATTTTATTTGTATGGCTTGTATTTTGGGGTTGGCTATGGGGCTCTATGGGAATGCTAGTAGGGGTCCCATTACTTGTCTGTGTGAATGTATTTTTTGAACAGTTAAGACATCCAAGGTTGAATGCTCATAAAGGTCAGTAGAGCAGAAGTAAGCCTTGATAACCACTCAGCGTCACTTCTTTCTGTGAGTGTTAGTTCTGTTGCTTTATGACTCCTTTTTGGACAGCTGGCTGAGGTTAAACTCTGTGTGAGATCAAACTAGTATCGCTATAGGCTTCAAAAGCAATAGTTGCTGGTTCTATTTCACTTAGAAAGGTTAAGAGTCGGTTGCGACGAAGCGCCTCCACCTCACAACGGTTATGTGCGATAGCATAGAAGCAATGTTTACCTAGGTCGATACCTAAAGTATGGATAGAAGATATTTGGTTCACCTCACTCTGAGAGCCGACTCTAAGCTTAAGGGCTTGAGAGTGAGGCGGTTCATATAATTAAGCCTCACCAAAGTGCTGTGGCTTTATTGTTAGAAATTAAACAGGCTCTGTTTACCTGAATGACATAGACTAGTGATTCACCTGCTCAACAATCTCGCGTGTTAGGCGTGCGATCTCGTCCCACTCCCCGTTTATAACCAGCTTCTTGTCCACCATCCATGTACCACCGCAAGCTAATACTTGAGGCACTGCTAAGTAGTTATCGATGTTTGATGGCGTGATACCGCCAGTTGGCATGAGTCGAATATCGCCGTATGGGCCAACGAGCGATTTAACCATGCTGATCCCACCAGATGCTTCTGCTGGGAAGAACTTCAAGGTTGTTAGGCCCATCTCTAATGCCGCTTCAACGGTGCTTGGATTGTTCACACCTGGAATGATATCGATGCCGATCTCTTGGCATGCTTTAACTGTGTTCGGATTAAAGCCCGGTGAAACCACAAACGTTGCGCCCGCTTCTTTTGCTGCGAGTGCTTGCTCACGGTTCAAGATGGTGCCCGCGCCGATCAGCATGTCAGGCTGAGCTTCTCGAAGCAGTCGGATAGCTTCAACAGCGGCGTCTGAACGGAACGTAATTTCAGCGGCGGGAAGCCCATTCTCAGCCAATACTTTGCCTAGAGGGATAATATCCTCTGCGTTATCAATGGCGATAACAGGGATAACTTTAAGTGCTTTTAGCTGTTCGTTAATTGTAGACATGGGTTTACTTCTTAATATCAGTTTGAAAGAGTGTCGGTGATGGGTTTTGGGATGATTGCGCCGTGATGTTGAATGACCAGTCTCGCCAGTGCATTGCCTTTGCGGCAGGCTTGCTGAACAGAGCCGCCAGATAGATCTCAAGACAAGAATCCGCCATTGAATGAATCGCCTGCTGAAGTGCTATCAACCACTGTTTCTACTGGCGTGGTTTCAATTAGGCTTGGTGTTTGGGCTGGAGTTTCACTGACCAAACAGCCTTCAGCACCGAGTTTTACAATGATGGTCTGCACGCCAAGCCTGTGTAGTCGGTCGATGGTGTCTTGAGGTGTTTGGTCGCCCCATAGTTGCTGTTCATCATCAAAGGTAACCAAGGCGATATCAGTGGTTTGATAACCCAGTCGATAGCACTCTTTGGTCGCGCTTTCTGATTCCCATAGTTTTGGTCGGTAGTTACTATCAAAGGCGATGGTAACGCCACGTTCACGCAGGCCTTCAATGATAGTGAGCAACTTTAGCTGATCGCTGTGTGGCAGTATCGCCAGGGAAATGCCACTCAGAAACACCATATCAACATCGTGAAGTTGGTTGGCTATCTTATCGAAATCGGGGTGCTGTACCATGTAGCGAGCCGCCGAATCGTTGCGCCAGTATAGGAAGGTGCGCTCACCAACATCGTCGAGTTGAATGAGATAGAGCCCGGGTGAACGCTGCTCGTCAATAAGCACGAATTCGGTTGATAGTCCTTCATCTTGCCATCGGTTAAGCATCTCTTGGCTGATAGCGTCAGAGCCAAGCGCCGAGACATAGCTAGTTCGCATCGCTGGATTCGCAGTGTTATTGCAGTTCATGGGGTTGCTAACCGCAGCGCTGCGGTTCAAGTAGATTGCCGCGTTTAATGTGTCTCCACCATAGCTTTGATGCATGTCGCCAAATGGAGCCCCATTCAGTTCAATCATGCACTCACCGATGATTGCGATGTGGGTCATAATATAGCCTTAGAAAGGAAAGGTTGGGTTTGTTCGTATTGAGGAAAACATGACCATAATGAGATATGGTCATGCTTTTTCGATTCTAATCTTACGGGAGTGAGACTAGCCGATTACTTGTTGTCTAGTTTTACGAACAACATCGTTAGGACGAAAGACAGTGCAAATACACCCACCACGCCCATCAGTGCTTGAATGAAGTTTTGCGTACCGCCTGCAAGGTAAGCTGGCAAGCTGAATACAGAAGAAAGAATGTAGCTTGTTAAGTGCGTATCGATTGTTACCGAGATAGCACCGAACACGCCTGCAGCCAAGCTCGCGGTCATCATCGCTTTGGTGTATTTCGTGAGTACACCAAATAGAGCCGGTTCCGTGATGCCTAAGATAGCGGTAACACTTGAGCCCATCGTAATTGAAGATTGCTCTTTAGAAACCGTTTTACGTTGCTTGTGCCAGATAGCCATTGTCGCGCCAGCAATTGCCATGTTACCCAAACACATGATTGGCATAAGTAGATCCTTACCATACAGTGCAAAGTTGTTCAGGCTGATTGGCGTCATGCTGTGGTGGATTCCAAATACGATGGTGATCGGGCGAGTTAGACCAAACACAAAGCCTGTTAACGTCGGAGAGATTTCCAGTAGTGAGCTCATCACCCAACCTGCGCCATTACTTAGCCAGATACCAGCAGGGCCAACAAATGATAGCGTGATGGTCGAAGTTACCGTAAAGGCAAGCAGTGGTGTAAATACAGGCTTCGCAGAAGAAGGAACTAGGCGGTCAACTAACGGAGTCACTTTAGACAATAACCAGATTGCTAGAATCGCAGGAACAATCGCGCCGCCGTAGTTGAGCAGCTCAATAGGAACCACGCCAAGAACGGTCAGCTCCGGAGCAGCGCCTGCGTCTTTTAGCATTGTTGCTTTATCAACAAGCAGAGGCGCTAGCATTGCTGAAGAGACAGCAAGCGCAATGTATTCGTTTACTTTGAATACCTTAGCGGCAGAGAAAGAAACCAGCATAGGTAAGAAGAAGAACACAGCAACAGAGATCGAGCGGAAGAAATAAACTGTGTCTGAGGTTTCAGAGATAACATTGGTTGCAATAAGACCAGACAACAGGCCCATCAACATACCCGCGCCAGCGATTGCGGGTACAACCGGACCAAAGATGCCTGCGACAATACGCATCACGCCTTGGAACAGCTTGCCTTTCTCTAGTTCATCAGCCGGATTAGCGTCAGCTTGTTGAGTGTTTGATAGCGCGTTGAACCACTTCTCGACCTCAACACCGATGATGACTTGAGTTTGGCCTTGTTGAAGTACCACACCTTTCACATCTGCGATCTGCTTGATTGCTTCTTCGTCTACCAGCGACTCGTCTGCTAATTTGAATCTCAGCCTTGTCATACAGTGCGTGATACTCACGATATTGTCTTCACCACCAAGTGCAGTGATTAATAACTGTATATTTTCTTTGAAATTTTTCTTCTTCGATGATGACTTCGAGTTATTAATAACGGCATCACTTTTTTCTACCATTTGCATACTACACCTGTTATTGGAATATATTTAACTCGAGCAATCATAACGACAACCAATTTAAATCCAACGGAGTAAAAAGAGATCTCAATCACACTTAAAATCCGAAAAATTATTTTTTCACCGTTTTTGGCCAATTGGTATGTTTTGGTTATCAAAAAAAATCACTTAACGTACCAATTATTTTTACGCAAAATTAGCGCTTGAAATGTGGTTTTTAAAGCGGTTAGATAATAGGAGTTGACTTAAGTTTAGGTTATTTAATTGTGAAAGAAACTATTATATCTGATATCCATTGTATTATTACTAAACCAGACAGACACAACCTCATTACCGTGGTAGTTGAAACGAATGAAGGCGTGACAGGGTTTGGTTGTGCGACATTCCAACAAAGGCCGCTTGCTGTAAAAACAATGGTCGATGAATATTTAAAACCTATTCTTATTGGTAAAAACGCCAATAATATTGAAGACTTATGGCAAATGATGATGGTCAACGCTTATTGGCGAAATGGCCCTGTTATCAATAATGCAATTTCCGGTGTTGATATGGCACTGTGGGATATTAAAGCCAAATTGGCGGGTATGCCGTTACACCAGTTATTTGGTGGTAAGTCTCGTGATGCTATTCCTGTATACACACACGCGACGAGCGACACGATGGAAGGGATTTATGAGCTGGTGGAATCTTTCCTAGACAAAGGCTACAAGCACATTCGTTGTCAGCTTGGTTTCTATGGCGGCGTTCCAACGGATTTGCATACCACTCAAAACCCGACTGAAGGTTCGTATTACGACCAAGATCAGTACATGGATAATACTCTAACGATGTTTAAGTCGCTGAGAGAGAAATATGGTAACCAATTCCATATTCTTCATGATGTTCATGAGCGCCTATTCCCGAACCAAGCGATACAATTTGCCAAAGAAGTCGAGCAATATAAGCCGTATTTCATTGAAGATATTCTGCCGCCAAATCAAACGGAATGGTTGGATAATATTCGCAGCCAGAGCTCAGTTTCATTAGGTTTAGGGGAGTTATTTAATAACCCTGAAGAGTGGAAATCATTGATTGCTAACCGCCGCATTGATTTCATTCGTTGCCATGTTTCACAGATTGGTGGTATTACCCCAGCTCTGAAACTCGGCCATCTATGTCAGAACTTCGGTGTTCGTATTGCATGGCATTGCCCGCCAGATATGACGCCAATTGGCGCAGCGGTAAACACGCATTTGAATGTGCATTTACACAATGCTGCCATTCAAGAACATGTCGAGTACAACGAGAATACACACAAGGTATTCCCGAACGCTGCAGAGCCAATTAATGGCTACTTATACGCTTCTGAAATCGCAGGTATTGGTGTTGAAATCGACCGAGAGGTTGCAGCCGAGTTCCCTGTTATGTATCGCCCCCACGAGTGGACTCAAAGTCGCCTTCCTGATGGCGCGATTCATACCCCTTAACTCGTATTTTTAATATCAAATGGTCGCTATAAGCGGCCATTTTCTTATTTAATATACTTACCAGATATTACGTATTATCTGGTAAGTATATTTCTAGTATCATTAAAT
>NZ_JBFRLG010000044.1:0-100799 GCF_041469785.1 Vibrio sp. 10N.286.48.F5
AGTGTGGCAGATCCTCGGTAGGGGGAATCCATGTCATTCGTTGATACCGCAATCAATCATCTAACCTTTTCATAGCGTTACGGTAAACATCGCTACGTTCGCGTTTTCCGACTGCTAAGACGGTTACAATGATGACATCGTCTTCAACTTTGTAGACGAGACGGTAGCCCGATTGGCGCAGCTTAATCTTATACATGTTGTCAGATCCAGAGAGTTTTGAAGCCGGAACATGCGGGTTATCTAAACGCTCGATTAGCTTTTTCTTAAATTGTTGTTGAAGCGTTGAGCCAAGCTTTTTCCACTCTTTGAGTGCACTCTTTTTAAAGTCGAGTTTATAGGTCATCAATATTTACCGAAATACTCTCTTCAGATTCACGCTCTTTCGCAATAGTTAGTAGTTCAAGATCTTCGAGTCTGTCCATCATCATTTCGTACGCTTCGGCTGGTACGCAATAAAATGCTGGCTCATTTCGGTTCAGTACAGCAACAGGTTCACCGTAAGCACTAGTTGCAACTTTCATAGGGTTAGCTTTCAACTCAGTAATGCTTGCAGCAACATCGGCTAAAATTCTAGTGGTCATTTAATAGGTCTCTTAAGTGGTCTTTATTTTGGTCATTTTAGCTTCAATCAAGCGGTATAACAAGTTGCTTAAGAGTGATTCGCAACACGTGGCATTTTTACTATGCGTTGGTTTATGTGTTTAAGGTATTATGCGGAGGCTAAGGTATTGGTTTGCTGACACCTTAGCAAGGCGTAAAGTGTCGATATCTTGGGATAATAGTTCTAGATATCTAATTCAAAATAGCTGCGTAAACCTTAATTTAGAGGCTCTTGAACCATGGTATTACTTATAGTTTGGTTGGCTATTTGGGTTTCTTCAGTCAAGCCACTTGCTTCTGTCGCCCGACGAACATACCGCATTAGAGTACAAAGTAGTTCGAATGGTTGGAAAAGTATTTTGTTTTTTATATTGGCTCACCTTACCTTTGTTCAACTATTTAGCTTTCCTGTAGATAGTTGGTTTTACTGGGTACTTCCAGTACTAAATGTTTTGTTTGTTATGCACATGCTCTTGCTCTTGGATTTGGTTCTAGATCGTTATAGTGTGGTTGATACTTCACGTTTTACCCATCGTTCAATTGCACCTTTTTTGGTGTCATGTAGTGCATTTATTGCAATGCTTTTCTACTCAGCTTATCTCAATGATGCAATACTGAGGGGAGTATGTATTGCTGCTCTCTCAATAGGTTTGACAGGGTTTCTAGTAACTTATAGAAATGTAAAATAGGGTCATACAGCTAACAGAGTATTTTAGGTTGATAAGAATCAACCCAACCAAACAGGGCGCCAATAACGGCGCCCTTTGTATTAGTTGGACACGCTGTAAGTGTCGTAATTGCGAAGTAAGAAGATTGCGATACAGGCTGCGAGCATTGGCCAAGAGGCGAAGAATAGAAGGTTATTGAACGGGTCCATGTATTTTCCAAAAGAGGCGAAAGTTGAGCCTGCATGAAGGACTAAAATGGCTCCGTAGGTGTACTTTTTCCACATGCCTACAACGAATGCGCCTAAAAATCCGAGCTGCGCGACACCCAGAGCCATCATCGCATTGTTCGAGATGTCGATGCCGTAAAAGCCAGACAGTACTTTTGTCGCGTGCTCAGGGACAAGGATCTTATCCAAGCCCCAGAATAAGAAGACGATAAAAATGCCGATTCTCAGCAGTAGTAGGCTAGTCGCCAGTTTGGTTTGAAGTGTCTTTTCCATGATATCCCTTGTGATGCATTCAATGATGCGATGATTTAAATGTTCATCAAAGGAGACCCATAGCCTTCGCGTTTTCTTTCGCAGTTTTTCAGTGGCTTATGTAACAGGAAATGTCTGGTTGGTTTGTTCCTCAACGTTATCGGACTCAAAATGCTGCTGCCTGAGTAAGCTGACAGTCAGGTTTATCGGCATCGGCTTATAAAAATAGAAGCCTTGGATATAGTCGACACCGAGCTTAGATAAGATTTTCACTTGGGATTCATACTCGACACCTTCGACGATGACTTGCATGCCTAAGGAGCGTGATAGTTGAAGCATGGACTCTAGCAAAGGGAGACCAAAGCTGGATTCGTCGGATATGTTTTTCACAAACACGCGATCGATTTTGAGAATGCTGAACGGGAACTGTCTTACGAAATCTAACCCTGCGTAGCCTGTACCAAAATCATCAATCGCGACTCTGACGCCCATGTTCGATAGTTTGGTTAGGTTGTCTCTAATTTTGACCATGTCGGCATCAGAACATTCACCATCTTCGGTTACTTCAAAAACTACCTGTTTGAGAATCTCAGGGTGTCTTTTAAAGATGCTGATCACCTTGTTAGAGAAGTTACTGTTGGACACAACGTTGCGGCTGATGTTGACGCTGATGTACTTCGAGTCGAACACGTCTTGATTGCTTTTCAACGTCATTAATACTTTGCGTAGCACGAAGTAGGTGAGCTCCTCAATTAAGCCTAAGCTTTCAGCAAGCGGAATGAAAATAGCCGGGGAGACGTTACCTTCAATAGGGTCGTTCCATCGTAATAGTGACTCACAACCGACAATCTCGTTAGTGTTTTGGTTAACGATAGGCTGCATGTGAACATGAAGGTGCTGGTTTTTTAGCGCACTTGAAAGCGAATATTCTAAGCTGCGTTGGCTCTGCTTTTTATGTTTGATGGAAAGGAGAATAATGGTGGTGATTCCGGCCATCAAAAAGCCAAACCATAAATAGCTCAACATGAAGCGAAGATAAAACTGATACCCAATGTATGAGGTGATGGTCAATGGGTAGGTGTTCGATTGTATCCGCACCTTGGCGATTGATGAGTCAATAACGGTAGGGTGGATATCTCTTTTGATCACCTCTACTTTGGCCTGTATTCCATGGCTGCTCAGGTTTGTTTCAACAAGGTCATAGATGAAGTGTGGCGGAATCATCAGGCTCACTCCGGCATCTTCTTTGTTCGAGAAAATCAGCATAATGGACTGAACTTGTGTGATGGCCGAGTTCGAATACGACAGGGTCGTTAAATTCGGGTCGTCATTGAGCCGCTGCCTGATGGTGCTGTATAGGCGAAATGAAACGTCACCATCGGTGGTTGAACAGTAAAATCGGTTCTGTTTATTGAATACCGCTGCTTCTTTTACCCAATCGGCTTCAAAAACGTTTTGTCGAAGCTGTCTAACGATTGCGTCGCAAGACTGTTCAGGTCTAACTTCAGATAAAAAACGGTCGAACCTTGATTGGATCCCTTCTAACCTGGTTTCAACTAACCTTGATGTGTCTTCGGTTAATGTTTGGTAGTGATGCGGTGTAAAAGGAATGAGCATTGCCATGGATAAAAAGAAAGAAATGGCAAAGTAAAATGAAGTCTTAGCAATGTTTTGGTACTTGATATCCATAGTTGGAGAAGCGTTACCGATTTATGTGAGCATTCGATTTAATTTATAAAGTTAACGATTACGTAGCAATATAAATAATTAATATTGTGAATGCAGGCACGAATTATTGATATAAATAATATGTTTTCTAGTTTTACCAGCAAAATCTGAGCGTTATCTCATTTATTTGAGTTGGCGAGGCGTCATTTTTGATGATTCATGCGGATAACAAATGCTTATATCCTGATAAATTTTATTGTTATTTGGTCTAGCTGAATGAGTTGAATGAGCTAAATATTGAGCCACGTTTAAATAAATAGAGTCACGACACGATTCGTTTTGGTGGTGGCAGCATAAAGGATGATTATGACAAAACTGATATCAGCACTTATAGCGGTGTGCTTCTCATTCTCTGCGTTGGCCGACGAAGGTGTTGTTGATTGCGAGAATGCGATGAATACCATCGAGATCAATCACTGTGCGGCAATTGAGTTGGAATCTGCACAAGCGGAACTGGATAAATACCTTGCAGCCAGCTTTGAGCACAATGCTTATGATGCTGAGCTGGTGGCGTCAATTAAGAAGGCTCAGGAGAGCTGGCAGGCGTACATGACAGCACATTGTGATTCTGTGTACACCCAATGGCGTGAAGGTTCTATTCGAGGGGTTATGGCGCTTTCCTGCAAGATGACGTTAACCAAGCAGCGCACGCATGAGGTGTGGGTGAATTTCTTAACCTATATGGACAGCACGCCTCCCGTTTTACCAGAGCCTTAATTAGCGCCGTAGGCAGGTTTAAAATACGTACAGGACTGTGCACCTGCTTCAACCTTTGGCGGGCGAATAAGAAAGCGATAGGGGATTGGCCTACTCTGTCGTTCTTAGTTCTTAGTCTCCAGCTTGAAGCATTACAGCTTTAAGTATTACCTAGTAAGGAATCGATTTTGAATAATGTCAGTATCACGCTTATTCAGCTTGAAGTTGAATACAAAAACAAACAAAAGAATATAGATTCGGTCTCTGATCTTTTGCAAGCGGAGCCGTTAGTCGGTGATATTACTTTACTGCCTGAACTGTTCACGACTGGGTATATTTTTAACGAGGCTGAAGAAATTCATGAATTGGCTGAAGACTTCGCCGACAGCAGTACTATTGATTCATTAACGCAGCTTGCAGCGAAGCATCACACCTTGATTGTTGCTGGTATTGCCGAGAAAGATAGCGGCCAATATTACAACAGCGTCGTGGTTGTGGATGCTTCCGGTTTACGACACAAATATAGAAAAATCAGTCAAACCAAATTCGATAAGCAGTATTTCTCGAGAGGGGAGGAACGCCTCTCGTTTGAGCACAAAGGCTTAAAGTTTGGTGTCGCGATTTGCTTTGATATTTGGTTTCCGGAGATCATGAGAGGGTATCAGTCGGTCGACGTTATTCTTCACCCTGCCAACTTCGGTGGGCATCATAGTTTTGCCATTGCTCAAGCGAGAGCCTTGGAGGAAGGGTGTCACATGGTTACTTGTAATCGCGTCGAGCAAGATGTGGTTAATGCGTTTACCGCGACTTATTGTGGTGGAAGCCGAGCCTACTCACCCAAAGGGGAGTTAGTGACTAAACTTAACGACAAGCAATCGGTAGAAACCGTGAGTATTCAAGATCCCTCGATTGCGCCGCAATACAATGGCGTCGATGTGTTAGACGAAATACAGCAAATCGCATCTGTGTTGAATCGCTAAGAAGATAAGTGAAGTGCATTAGGAGCGAAAAGGGCAAGGTTTTTTAACCTTGCCCTTTGTTGTTTAGATCTCTAAGAAGGCGCTTTAAATGGCTTTTACGCTGCTTCGTTCAACAAGAGTAGGTTCAAGTTCAACGACTTGCGGATAAGCATCTGGAGTTTGTAATCTGCTCAAAAGCGTATCCACTGCGGTTTTACCTAAACGATGTTTTGGCTGGTGGACAGTGCTTAACGCGGGTGTCATGTACTTCGACAGGTGGATGTCATCGTAGCCAATGATAGACAGATCATTCGGAATCGATGTGCCATCTTGCGCCGCAGCGTGAATCACGCCCATCGCCATCATATCGTTACTGACGAACAAGGCAGACGGCATTTCGCCACGAGTTTTCAATGTCTGATAAGAGTCAAAACCACCGTCACATTCAAAGTTGGATTCAACAATCCACTTAGGGTTGATCTCTAAATTGGCTTCTTCCATTGCTTGCTTGAAGCCTTGATAACGAGACGAAGCTTGATTACGGTGCAGTGGGCCAGTGATACAACCAATTTGAGAATGACCGTTATCAATCAGGTGCTTAGTTGCCATGTAGCCACCTTGGTGCGAGTTGTCTTGGATCTTATCGCTCGCAAACAACATAGGGCCCCAGTCCATGACCACAACAGGCAGTTCTGGGTAGCGCTCGAATACATCGATATGTTCGCCTTCAAGGGTAGAACACATCAGCATCAGGCCATCGACACGCTTTTGCAGCAAGGTATCGATAGAGGATTTCATGCGTTCGCTATCGCCTTCGGTGTTACACAAGATAAGGTTGTAGCCTTTTTCGTAGCAACGACGTTCAACGCCTTTTACCACTTCACCAAAGAATGGGTTGGTGGATGTGGTCACTAGCATTCCCAAGGTTTTGGTTTGCTTCATTTTCAAGCTGCGAGCCAATGCAGAAGGCGCATAGTTGAGTTCTTTAGCCGCACTGTTAACACGCTCAGCAATCTCTTCACTGACAAAGCGTGATTTGTTGATCACGTGGCTCACGGTAGAAGTCGAAACCTTTGCGAGCCGTGCGATGTCTTTCATTGTTGCCATAAAAAATCCTTGTGGGAATAACCTTCCACGTTGGCGATATTCTGCCTGAAAACAGGGGCTTATGCTTATTATTTGTTGTTACCGAATTTGAAGGCTAACATCCGTTAACCACGGTTTAGCTTAGGAGTTAAGCCTTCAAATAGGTATCAAGCTAAGCAGACAGTTGCTCTGCCAAAAACGCATCGGTTTCAGCACGGCTTGGAATCGACGTTTGAGCACCAAAGCGTGTCACAGAGATAGCAGCTGCAGCATGAGCAAATTTAATCGCACGCTCAAGTGGCATATCTTCAAGCAAGCCTGTCACCAACGCGCCGTTAAAGGTGTCACCTGCGGCAGTTGTGTCCGTAGCTTCAACGCGGAAACCTGCGATTAATTCACCTTCGCTGGCTTCATTGCCTTGACCGCGATGACTCACCCACACGCCTTTCGCGCCTAGCGTGATCATTACCGTTTCTATGCCTTTAGCATGCAGAGCCAACGCAGCCTGATGAGCAGACGCGTTGTCCGTCACGGTAATGCCTGTCAGCACTTCTGCTTCAGTTTCGTTCGGTGTAATCACGTCAACACAAGCAAGCAGTGAATCCGATAATGGACGAGCAGGAGCCGGGTTTAGAATGACTTGCGTGCCACTCTCTTTTGCTACTTTCGCAGCGTACTCAATACCTTCAATTGGCGTTTCAAGTTGAGTTAGCAGGTATTTGGCTCCGCGAATCTTCTCTAGATGTGGTTCGATTTGGTCGCAAGTCAGCTTGTCATTAGCTTCTGCAGAAAGACAGATGCTGTTTTCACCCGTTGCGGATACTTGTATCATCGCGATGCCAGTTGGCGTGTTGTCTGCCACGATAACACCGTCGATGTTGATGCCGTCTTTAGCGAAGTCTTGACGAATGTTGATGCCGAATGGGTCGTCACCGACACAGGCGATGAAGCCGATATCTGCGTTTAATCGCGCAGCAGCGACTGCTTGGTTTGCGCCTTTACCGCCAGGGATGACCTGATAGTTACCGCCAATCAAGGTTTCACCCGGACGAGGGAACGAAGGAACTTGCAGTACGTGGTCAGCGTTAACGCTACCTAAAACAATCAGTTGAGTCATGATACGAGCCTTATGATATATCGTATTTGAAAATGCATGGGTCTTTCTCATGGTGTTAAGTGCGCTCTCTTTTGTGAGCGGAATGAGAAACAGCGATGCACTGTCGGGGTTTGCTTTTGTTTGAGTCAGCGAGCCAATCAAAGCAGGGAGATAGGGAACTCCCTGCTTTATATCGCGTTACCTAGTAACGATTACTTAGCGATGATTTTTAGAGGTACTGGTACGTACTCGTCTACTGTTTCGCCTTTCAGTACTTTGTCTGCCATTTCGATACCTAGAGAACCGATTAGGTCAGGTTGTTGTGCAACTGTAGCGCCTAGTAGGCCGCGGTTAACAGCAGCGATGCCGTCGTCTGTGCCATCAAAGCCAACGATCATCACTTCTTTACCTGACGCTTGAACTGCGCGAAGTGCACCTAGTGCCATTTCATCGTTTTGAGCAAATACTGCTTGTACATCTGGGTTAGCAGCAAGCAAGTTTTCCATTACGTTCAGACCTTTAGTACGGTCGAAATCAGCAGGTTGGCTTGCAAGAAGCTCAAGGTCGCTGCCGTTTACTGCATTCATGAAGCCTTCACCACGTTCACGAGCTGCAGAAGTACCAGCAATACCTTCAAGTTGGATTACTTTCGCTTTTTCGCCCACTTTTTCCATGATGAAGTGACCTGCCATTTCACCACCGATTACGTTATCAGAAGCGATGTGGCTTACTACGTCACCACGGCTTGCACCACGGTCTAGTGTTAGTACTGGGATGTTTGAACGGTTAGCCATGCGAATTGCGTTAGACACGGCGTCTGAATCTGTTGGGTTGATCAGGATTGCCTTAACACCACGAATGGTTAGATCTTCAATGTTCGACAGCTCTTTACTTGGGTCGTTTTGAGAATCCAGAACGATAAGCTTGTAGCCTAGCTCTTCAGCTTTCGCTTCTGCGCCATCTTTCATGGTTACAAAGAATGGGTTGTTCAATGTAGACAGAACGATTGCCATTGTATCTTGCGCCTGTGCAGACACAGATACTGTTGTAGAAAGAAGAGCAGCAGAAATAAGAGTCGCTAATTTTTTCATGGTGTAAGTCCTTTGTGTAGGGGGAGCTAAGAGGTGAGTCCTAGCTCGTTGTTACATTATTTATAGATTCTAATATTTTAAGGTAAAACAAACTGTTACTTTTATTAAACTAGAGTGTTACTTGTATTAACCTAGAGTGTGAATAGGTTTTATTTGTTTTTGTTGTCGACCAATACCGCCAGAAGAATAACCACTGCTTTTGCAATCATCTGGTAGTAAGAGGATACGTCTAATAGGTTTAGGGCGTTGTTTAGGAAGCCGATAATCAGAGCACCAATCAATGTGCCCATGATGCGACCACGACCGCCGGCTAAGCTTGTTCCGCCAAGAACTACGGCTGCAATGGCGTCTAATTCATAACCCATACCTGCGGTTGGTTGAGCTGATGATAAACGCGATGCCACGATGATGCCTGCCACCGCTGCTAACAGACCACAGATTGCGTAAACGCCGATTTTTACTTTGTCTACGTCGATGCCTGATAGGCGAGTTGCAGATTCGTTGCCACCCAATGCGTAAACGTAGCGACCAAAGCGAGTGTGGTTAAGTAGGTACCATACCGCTGCGAATACCACGACCATGATCCATACTGGAACTGGGATGCCCATTGCGTAGCCTGTACCGAACCAAGCGAATGCGTCTGCTGTGTCTGTGAAGCCAGTTGAGATAGGACGACCGTCGGTGTAAACCATGGTCACGCCGCGCAATAGAGTCATAGTCACAAGTGTTGCGATGAAGGCTTGAACCTTACCCTTGGCGATAATCACGCCACTGATTGCACCTAATGCTGCACCTGCTACAAGAGCGGTTGGCACTGCGATCATCACTGGGATTTCCATGCCAATCATGCTGGCTGCGAATGCACCACAAAGTGCCAGTACAGAGCCCACACTCAAGTCGATACCCGCGGTTAAGATAACCAGCGTCATACCTACAGCGATAATTGCGTTAACCGAGGTTTGGCGCAGAATGTTTAGGATGTTGTCGACAGTAAAGAAGTTCGGGTTTAAGAAAGAAACGACAACAATCAGGAAGATCAAAGCAATCAATGACTTTTGATCAATCAGCCACTCTTTGCTGATTAACGGTTTTTTCTTTGGAGCTTCAGTTGTTTTGCTCATGGTTTTAGTACTCATGCTGCGTCCTCGTTGATCTTTTTACCGACCGCACACGCCAGTAATAATTCTTGGTTTGCTTCTTTAGCATCAAATTCACCGCTTACACGGCCTTCATGCATCACCATGATGCGGTCACTCATTCCTAACACTTCTGGCATTTCAGATGAGACTAAAATGATGCTCATGCCGTCGGCTTTAAATTTATTAATGAGTTGGTAAATCTCTTTCTTAGCACCGACATCGACACCGCGCGTTGGCTCGTCGAGAATCAGTACTTTTGGTTTGGTCATCAAGCCCTTAGCGATAGCCACTTTCTGTTGGTTACCACCAGAAAGGTTGCCAATAATCTGTTCGCGAGTCGGGGTTTTGATGTTGAATAGCTTGATGAAGTCATCTACTGCAATCACTTCGTCTTTATGTTGGATTTGACCGCTCTTTGTCAGTAGGTCAAGCGAACATAACGACATGTTTTCTTTAACAGAAAGCCCTAGAACTAAGCCATCGCCCTTACGGTCTTCAGAGATGTAAGCAATGCCATTGGCCAAGCCGTCTTTCGGGCTTACAGGGTTGATGGTTTTGTTTTCTAGGTTGATGACGCCGCGTTCACTTGGAAGGGCACCGTAAATCACTTTCATCAGTTCGGTACGACCTGCGCCCATTAGGCCAGATACACCCAGGATTTCACCGCGTTTTAGCGTAAAGCTAACATCGTGAACACCAGAACCCGTCAGGCCAATCACTTCAAGACAAGTTTCACCGTGGCTCTGGCCGATACGTGGATATTGTTCCTCTAGCTTACGACCAACCATCATTTCGATTAGGCCATCTTCGTCGGTGTCTTTTACTTCACACTGACCAATGAACTTACCGTCACGCAGCACGGTGATGTCATCACAAATCTCGAAGATCTCTTTCAAACGGTGAGAGATGTAAACAATGCCACAGCCTTCATCGCGCAATTCGTTAATCACCTTAAACAGAGATTCAGTTTCGGTATCGGTTAGCGCATCGGTTGGTTCATCCATGATGATGACTTTAGATTCAAACGATAGGGCTTTCGCAATCTCTACCATTTGCTGCTCACCAAGGCTCAACTGACCTAGAGGCGTTTTCGAGCTGTGTTTCACGTTAAGGCGTTTAAGTAGCTTGTCTGCTTCTTGGTACATCTCGTTCCACAAGATACGACCCATGGTGCCCGTGATTTCACGACCTAAGAAGATGTTCTCGGCGATGGTCAATTCAGGGATTAGATTCAGCTCTTGGTGAATGATGCTAATGCCTGCTTGTTGAGAATCACGTGGCCCTTTAAATGCAGCAGGTTTTCCTTGGTAGGCAATAGTGCCGCCGTCCAAGTGGTAGATGCCTGTCAGCACTTTCATAAGCGTTGATTTACCCGCACCGTTTTCACCCATTAACGCCATTACGCGTCCTGGATAAACGTTGAGGCTTGCCTTATCCAGTGCTTTCACACCAGGGAAGGCTTTCTCAATTGAGCTAAGTTCTAAAATGGCTTGAGTCATGTCGGTTCCTTTACTCGGGGCCAGTTGTATTTGATTGTTCTGTCTATGTATTGTTTTGGTTCAGTGATGTCACTGAGCTGTCGTTGCGTTTTGCTTGAGCTAAAAGGTTACGCCAGCTTGGAAAATAACATTTGCGTATGGTGTGCACTCACCGGTGCGAATTACCGCGCGGCTTTCATGCGTACGCTGTTTGAATTCTTCATGAGTGATGTAAGTAATAGAAAGCGATTTACCACAACGCGCTTCTTCTGTCTTGATTAAATCAATCAGCGCAGCGTGGTGCTCTGGGCTTACTTTCGCAAACTCTTCTGCAATCACAACACCTTCGATTTGAGATTCATCCAGCATGGTTTTTACCGTTTGCTGAAAGCTTGGGACACCGTGAGTTAAAGCAAGATCAATACGAGTTACGTGGTCTGGAATTGGTAAGCCCGCGTCACAAATCGTGATTTCATCTGTGTGGCCAAGAGTCGCCACTAGGTAAGAGAGTTCAGAGTTTATTAGAGTACTTTTTTTCATATCACGACCTATCGAAAAATAACGCTTGATGGGTTGAGAACAACTCAAGAAAAGCCATCGAAACGTTTCGATAGTGATAATAGTGTCTGATTTATCATTTGCACGTTTGATTGTTTTAGAGTGTGATAATGATCATCGAAACGTTTCGATGGGGCGTTTTTTGGTGATCTTAGTCACCGCCATTGATTGCATAAATCCTTTTACGTGGTTTCAATCGATAGCGCATATCCGAACTTACTAATGGTAATGATCTGGACGTTGGATGCTCTTAATCGCGCGAACACATTGCGTAGGTTATAGACTACGTTTGCAAGAACATGTGGTGACGAGAGTTGTCCGTCCCAACACACATCAACAATATGCTCTCTTGAAATCGGTCTTCCCACATTTTCCAATAACAAGCAGAGCACTGCTAATAGGCGAGGGCGCAAAGTGATTTTGTTTCCTTGCTGGTTGGTAATCGTTCGAGCGTCGATATCAATGATTAAGCCGTTGAAGTCTATTGTGTGGTTCATCGTGTTTTCTGTTCGTCTTATTCTAAATTGTGGAGATTGAGCAAATTGGCCTGCTGTTGGAGCGGGTAATTATTTAAGTGTGCTAATGGTCGAAGTGGGCGGGTTAACTGACACGATCAGTGAGCCTATTACTTTTAAAGCCGAAGACAATACTTACCGATTAATTGCTGGTTACAAATTTAACCGCATTGTTTCGGTTGAAGCTCAATACACAGATTTTGGTGATATCGCCCTGAAAACGAAATCTGGTAATAAGGTTTTCACTTGGACACCTCAAATCTTTTCGGTAACGGCGAACCTCGGTTACACGTTTGATAATGGCATTCGTCCATTTGGCACTATCGGTCTGTCGACTATTGATCTAGACATGAAGCTTGCTGATGGCTCTCGCCCTTCAGGAGATGGTTTTGATGATTCGGGAGATGGCATCCGTATGGGTGTTGGTGTTGGATATACGCCACCTACAATGTCTTCGTTGAGCTTTCGCTTAGCGTACGAAGCCGATGCTTTTGATATCGAAGATTACGAAAACGGACACAAGACAGAAGATACTGTTGTTCTGGATTCTTTCTACTTAGGCGCAATGTACACATTCTAAGTTTCATACTTTGCTAAACGGTAAATCGGTTTCTAAATGGGGCGTCGGTTAGCTCAACCCGTTTAGCTAAAGTGGAAGGCCGCAGTTTTTGACTGCGGCTTTTTTATGTTTAACTCTAGGCTTCACGAATATGAGAGGTAACAGACACGATGGCATGGTCCGTACTGAATTGGTCGTGTTCAAAGCTTGGATTGGTGAGGTGATGGTCTAACACTGTGTAGCTAGAGATCTCCATCAAACTAGACGAGTTCTGACAATCAAACTCGTTCGACATCAAAATGTAGTCCAGTACAGACCCAGATGCGCCGTAGTAATGGGTTGGCTTACGCTGTTCAAGCAAATCTTCTTCATGTAGCTGATGGTAAAGATCCCAGCTGTCTTTCAAGCGAAAGTGGGATAGCCAATGCTTGCTGTTTTCGTCTCGGTTGATTGAGTAACTCAACAGCCCTTTAAACTCATCATTAAATAGAGGCTTATTAAAATCACCCATCAACACAACAGGTTGATCGGTTTGGTAGCGTTGGTTGGTGATGTATTGATGCAGCATCTGAGCTTCTAGGCCGCGTTGGGCACTCGATAGCCAAGAGCCAAGTTGTTCTTGGTGGAAGCGAGTGAGCGTGTCACTTTGTGGTTTTGCACCTTGCTGAGCGTTGTTCGTATCGACAGATTCTGCTTTTGGTTCTGTCGGACGTTGTGATTTGAAGTGCACCACATAACAGTCGGTTGAACCTAAATGGGGTAACGTAATCGTCGCGTGAACAGGTGTTCTGTTGAATGAGAATTTGTCGCCAAGGTTGAATGCTGTCAGTAACGTCGAATCTGGCGTAACAGGCTGAACTTTTTCAATAGGGTAACGGGAAGCAATACCAACGACAGGTGAGGTGTATAGGTAATCATCTTCAACGTGTGCGCTATCGACCACTGCAAAGTATGGATAACCTAGGTCGTTCATCAATTGCTCTAAAGACTGCGGGCTAAATATCTCTTGGAAGCCAATCACATCGCAATCTAATGAACGAATCGCTTCAGCCATCCAATGTTGCTTCTTCTGCCATTCTTCGAAGCTGTAGATGTTCTCAAAATCATAATAAGCATTCGGTGGCTCGAGATAGTTCAGAAGGTTGAACGTTGCGAATGTTATTTGGTTTGGTTTGTTCAAAGTGTCATTCCATTTAGACCTAGGCTGCAAGGATACTCCAGTAAAAGTATAGTTTGTTGATTATTTAGAGCCTAAATTTCACTTTAGAAGCCAACCAAAGGAATCTTAGCCGTTGAGGCTTGTGTCATTCAGGCTAGAGCAATCTTAGTGCTTCTGCCTTCCCCCGTGCTTTCCAACGCCACCAAGCTAATCAACTCAATCAAAGGAACCAAAGCAATCAAAGCTCACTGCATCCAATAACTTCGAGTGGTGACGAGTAATTTGTAAATAAACCGTCAGAGATAGAGTGCTGATGGTTTTATTAGTTATTACATGATGTTAGTTTTGAACCTATACTTGATTTAACGGCATGCATTCAAAGCCGATAAATCAACTTGAATATAGAATTCATGACATTTGAAGGGAGAGTCAAATGGGAACAGTTTTTCGACGCAAAGCCTCGCAACGCACTCAGTTTTTCAGGTTTAATTTGAAGTCATGTGCAATCATGTTGCCGCTTATTGCTTTACAACCCTCCGTTACTTACGCTTCTGAAACCCAATCAACTCCTGCTGTCACCGTTATTGAAACCACACAACTGGTTGGTTTTGGTGAAGCAAAATATCCAGCCGATTTCACTCACTTCGATTACGTTAATCCTGATGCGCCAAAGCAGGGCAAAGTGACCTATGGCAGCATAGGTACGTACGATAGCTTTAATCGATTCGGTTCCCGCGGCGTTGCTGCAAGTTATACCGGAGAGATTTACGATACCTTGATGTTTTCTCCGAGTGACGAGATTGATGCGTACTATCCATTGATTGCTTCAAAGGTTCGCTACGCCAGTGATTTCACTTGGATGGAAATCGACATCAACCCAAATGCTAAATTCCAAGATGGCGAGCCTATCACTGCGCATGATGTTGCCTTCACCTTTGACAAGTTCTCAACCGAGGGCGTGCCTCAGTATCGTGTGTATTACAAAGATATTAAGTCAGTAAAAGCGGTCTCTGATTTGGTTGTTCGTATTGAAATGAACATTCCAAACCGCGAAAAACTGTTCAGCTTTGCGCAAAGCACTCGTGTATTACCGAAACATTTCTGGAAAGACAGAAAGCTGTCTGAACCTCTAAGCGAGCCACCAGTCGGTAGTGGTCCTTATAAGATCATCAGTTATAAATCAGGCCAAAGTGTTACCTATGGTCTAGATGAAAACTACTGGGCAGCTGACCTACCGGTTAACGTTGGTCGTAATAACTTCAAGCAAGTGCAATACGATTACTACCGTGACGACACGGTAATGTTGGAAGCCTTTAAAGCTGGGGAGTTCGATCTTCGAACCGAGAACTCGGCTAAGTTCTGGGCCAACTCTTATACGGGCGCGAACTTCGATAAAGGCTACATCATTAAAGAAGAGATTAACCACGAGAAGCCTGAAACGACTCAAGGTTTCGTCTTTAATATCCAATCTCCTGTGTTCTCTGATCCTAAAGTGCGTGAAGCGTTAACCTACGCGATGGACTTTGAGTGGATGAACAAGAACATGTTCTATGGTCAGTACAAGCGTACTCGTAGCTACTTCCAAAATACCGACTACGAAGCGAAAGGCTTACCAAGCGAAGCTGAAGTCGAGTTGTTGTCTCAATACAAAGATCAGATTCCACCGCGAGTTTTCACCGAAGAATTCCAACCACCCGTCACCGATGGTAGCGGTCGTATTCGTAGCCAAATGCGTACCGCTTTCAAATTGTTGAAAGAAGCGGGTTGGGTGCTGAAAGACAAAGTCATGACCAACGAAAAGACTGGCAAGCCGATGTCATTTGAGTTGTTGATTTACAGCCCAACCACGGAACGTATCGCAACGCCGGTTCAAAAGAACCTTAAGCGCATGGGTATTGAGATGAAGATCCGTACCATCGATACCACTCAATACATCAAGCGCTTGCGTGATCGTGATTTCGACATGGTTTCGTCGTCATTTTCCGCAAACCCTTATCCTAGCCCGAACTTAATGATCGTTTGGAACTCTAACTACATTGATTCTACTTACAATACTGCAGGTGTTATCGATCCAGTGGTTGACGCGTTAACAGAAGAAATTGCGCGTAACCAACAGCACCCTGAAAAGCTTCTTACACTAGGTCGTTCACTAGACCGAGTATTGCAGTGGAATTTCTACAACATCCCGCAATGGCACGTTGGCGAGTATCGCGTAGCAATGTGGGACAAGTTTGAGCGTCCAGATGTATTGCCTAAATACGATTTAGGTATCGATACATGGTGGATTTCAGAAGAGAAGGCGGCTTTGCTTCCTGAAAAACGTCGCTAGGAGTTAGTTAGCATGGCCGCGTATATATTTCGACGTTTATTGTTGGTGATCCCCACGCTGTGGGCGATCATCACCATCAACTTTTTCATCATCCAGATAGCGCCTGGAGGCCCGGTAGAGCAAGCTGTTGCTCAATTAGAAGGGCATAACTCTGGCATTATGGAGCGTTTTTCTGGTGGTGGACAAGAAGTTGATTTAAGTGAAAGTGATCAAGCGTCTGCCAGTGGCTATAAAGGCTCACGCGGGCTTGATCCTGAAGTGGTTGAAGAGATCAAAAAGCAGTTTGGGTTTGATAAACCGATTCACGTTCGCTACTTCGATATGTTGAAAAACTACGCGACCTTTAACTTTGGTGAAAGCCTGTTTAAGGGTGGTAACGTGATTGATTTAATCATCGAGCGTTTACCTGTCTCCATTTCCTTAGGGTTGTGGAGTACGTTAATCATCTATGTGATTTCGATACCCTTAGGCATTATGAAGGCGATACATCACGGCTCTCGCTTTGATATTTGGTCGAGCGCGGTGGTGATTGTCGGCTACGCGGTGCCGGGCTTCTTGTTTGCGATTATTCTGATTATCTTGTTTGCAAGCGGTAACTACTTCAGTTGGTTCCCATTGCGAGGGCTTGTGTCGAGTAACTTCGACCAGCTCAACTGGTATCAGCAAATTGGCGACTACTTCTGGCACTTGGCGTTGCCCATTTTCGCCATGGTTATCGGTGGATTCGCCACGCTCAGCATGCTGACCAAAAACTCCTTCCTTGATGAAATCAATAAGCAATATGTAGTGACTGCGAGAGCGAAAGGCTTGGACGAGAGCAGTATTCTTTATAAGCACGTTTTCCGTAACGCCATGCTGATCATTATTGCGGGTTTCCCAAGCGCATTTATTAGTATTTTCTTCACGGGTTCTATGTTGATTGAAGTGATGTTTTCACTCGAAGGAATTGGTCTGCTTGGCTTTGAATCAACCATTCAACGTGACTATCCCGTGGTGTTCAGCTCTCTCTATATCATGACCTTGCTTGGCTTGGTGCTGAGCATTATCTCCGACCTGACGTATACCTGGGTTGATCCTCGAATTGATTTTGAAGCGCGTTAATGGCGAACGAATAACAAGGTATTGATAATAAATGTTTAACAACCCTTTAGCTGAAGCTCGTTGGTTACGCTTTAAAGCAAATAAGCGTGGTTTTATCTCCCTTTGGATATTTACCATTCTGTTTGGACTGAGCCTGTTCGCTGAGATCATCGCCAACGATAAACCACTTTTAGTTTCTTATGATAATCAGTGGTTTGTGCCTGTCATTAATGAGTATGCAGAGACCGAATTTGGCGGCGAGTTTGAAACCGAAGCGGATTACAAAGACCCTTATGTTATCGAACTGATTGAAGACAGCGGTTACATCGTGTGGCCAATAATTCCGTTTAGCTACGACACGATAAACTTCGATATTTCAGGCGCGGTGCCGTCGGAGCCTGATTCAGTGAACTGGCTAGGAACCGATGATAAAGGGCGAGATGTATTAGCTCGCATCATTTATGGGTTCCGTATCTCCGTTCTGTTTGGTTTCATTCTGACGATTGTATCGAGCGTGATTGGTGTGGTTGTTGGGGCGACACAAGGTTACTACGGTGGTTGGGTGGATCTGTTTGGTCAGCGGTTCATTGAAGTCTGGTCAGGGATGCCGACTCTGTTCTTGCTGATTATTCTATCGAGTTTTATCGAGCCTAACTTCTGGTGGCTGCTCGGAATAATGGTGCTCTTCAGTTGGATGAGCTTGGTTGGGATTGTTCGAGCTGAATTCTTACGCTGCCGAAACTTTGATTATGTGCGTGCCGCGCAAGCCATGGGCGTTGATGACAAACGCATTATGCTTCGTCACATGCTTCCCAACGCGATGGTGGCTTCGTTAACCATGATGCCGTTCATCCTTTCAGGCTCGGTCACTACGTTAACCTCATTGGATTTCTTAGGCTTTGGTCTTCCTGCGGGTTCGCCTTCGTTAGGCGAGTTGTTGGCGCAAGGTAAAGCTAACTTACAAGCGCCTTGGCTTGGCATTTCTGCCTTCGTCGTGCTTTCACTGATGCTTACGTTACTGGTCTTCGTTGGTGAAGCGGTGCGTGATGCTTTCGACCCGCATCAACAGAAGTAAGGATAGGTTATGACTTCAAATACAACGCCTGCTTCTCCAGTTTTGACCATCGACAAATTGTCGGTCGGTTTCGGGCGAAAAGATTCGATAGAACAAGTGACTCATGATGTCTCGTTGGAGATATACAAAGGTGAGACACTTGCTCTGGTAGGAGAGAGTGGTTCAGGCAAATCGGTTACCGCTAATTCAGTATTGAAACTGCTGCCTAAAGGCTCGTCACATTACTTAAACGGTAAGATCAATTTCTCTGGCACCGATATTCTGAGTTGTTCTGAAAGACAGCTACGTGGGATTCGTGGTGGTCGTATTGGAATGATCTTCCAAGAGCCTATGGTTTCCCTAAATCCGCTTCATCGAATTGGAAAACAGCTTGTTGAAACCTTAGCAATTCATCGTGGTATGCGAACCAACAAAGCACAAGCCTTGGCGATAGAGTGGCTTTCAAAGGTTGGCATTCGCTATCCTGAGCAAAAGATTTCAGCCTATCCGCACGAGCTATCTGGTGGAGAACGCCAGCGCGTGATGATCGCGATGGCACTGATCAATGAACCAGAGCTGCTTATTGCTGATGAGCCGACAACGGCTTTGGATGTATCAGTGCAAGCGCAGATCCTCGACCTTCTAAAAGACCTGCAGCAAGAGCTGGGTATGGCAATGCTTTTCATTACTCATGACTTGAGTATCGTTCGTAAGATTGCCGACAGAGTAGCAGTAATGAAAGATGGTCGCTTGGTCGAAAGTAACGACTGTCATACCCTGTTTAACGCGCCTGCTCACCCTTACACTCAAAAACTTATTAACTCTGATCCGAAAGGTTTGCCCGTTCCTGTGTCACCCGAAAGCAAACCGCTACTCGATGTAAATCAACTTCGTGTTTGGTTCCCGATCACGGGCGGTTTATTCAAGCGCACCATTTCTCATGTTAAAGCTGTGACCGACATGGAGTTCACTTTGAAGAAAGGGCACTCAATCGGTTTGGTTGGCGAAAGTGGTTCTGGTAAATCGACGACCGGTATGGCGATACTTAAGCTGGTAGATAGTGAAGGGTCAATCACCTACTCGAGTGAACAGCTTCAAGGTTTAGATCGAAAACAGATGCTTCCGTTTAGAAGCCGTATGCAAGTAGTCTTTCAAGACCCGTTTTCTGCGCTAAACCCGAGAATGTCGGTCGCTCAGGTGATTGGCGAAGGTTTGTTAGTGCATCAACAATTGGATGAGCACGAACTCGACCAACGCATCTGTGACGTAATGAAAGAGGTTGACCTCGATCCTGAAACGCGTCACCGTTACCCAAATGAGTTTTCTGGCGGTCAAAGGCAGCGTATTGCGATTGCTCGTGCTTTGATTTTAAAGCCAGAGTTTATCCTGCTCGATGAACCAACATCGTCATTGGACAGAACCGTTCAAGCTCAAGTATTGGATTTGCTGAAGTCACTTCAAGAAAAGTATGGCCTGACCTATTTGTTTATCAGTCATGATCTGAATGTCGTGAAATCCTTGTGTCATTACACCATCGTCATGAAAGCTGGCGAGGTAATAGAGAAGGGCGACACTGAGACTTTGTTTGGTAATCCGCAGCATGAATATACCAAGCAGTTGGTGAATCTCTCGAACGTTGGTGGTGTTTTATAACGCAGAGGGTTTGTTTAAAACAAATGGGCTCTGGTTGAATTCAACATGGTCATTTCGTTGTTTTAAGATTACACTGCGCCCAATATTTCAGAAGTACATATTTAGGTAGAGGTCACCATGGACCAAGAACATTACGAAGACGCTGATTACGAAGGCCAAGAGCTGGGCGAAGAAGGCGAAGAGATTGAAATTGAAGCAATTGGTATTGATGTTTCATCACAGCCAATCGAGCTCTACAAAGTGTTTAAAATTGCTAACCTAGTGAGTGGTGGCGGTGAAGCTAAGCACATCATCTCTGAAGGCTACGTAGCGGTAAATGGTGAGCTAGAAACCCGTAAGCGTCGTAAAATGTACGATGGCGACTTCTTTGAATTCAACCAAGAATACTATGTAGTGGTGTGTGATCAGCCAGTACAAGAAGAATCAGAAAAGCCGAAAAAGAAAGAAACGCCTAAAAAAGAGAACAAGGCGAAGAAAGGTCAGTCTAAAAAGGATTCTAAGAAGAAGGAATCTAAGAAAAGCAAAGCAGAAATGCTAAGCGCAAAGGCTGAACCAAAGAAAGAGAAAAAAGAGAAGAAACCGAAAAAGAAAGCGGATACGCCAAAGCCAACACGTGATGACAAAAGCGGCCGTAATTCTATCGAATTCTTCTAACGATGTTCTTTTAAGACCATTTTTAAGATTGAAGCAACGTTAGGTCTTGGTTTACGTTGAATAGACATCAAAAGGCTCACTGTGATAGTGAGCCTTTTTTGTTGTAGCCAGTTTAATTTGAGGATAACTCTAGCTGGTTTGTTCTACTTCATTTGACGTCTTAGATCGCTTGAATGAGTAAATCATATAACCAATGATACTTGCCGCAACAATAACCGAGCAGACTCGAATAAAGTTAATCAACATTGGTGCGTTCTCAATGAACTCGTTAATTCCCCAAAGTAGAACGAGCGAGAATACAAACATGACGAGTAGTCCCCAACAAGGTGCATCGACTTTACCCGGGACAACATACCAACCATCTTCTTTGATCGGTTTATTCAAGCGTGCATATTCTGCTTGCTGACCTTTGACTGTATAAAGGTGCATTTCTGTTTGTTTGCCAGTTAGCAGTAAGCTTGCAGCGTAGGCGACAATCGCATTGACGAAAACACCGATGACACAGTACCAAGGCCAAGCAATATCAGTCGCAACCGCAACATACCAAATCGCCAAGAAGCTTGCTGCGACACCAATTAATAGTCCCTTTTCTGTAATATGTTTGGAGTAGAAACCAAGCACGAACATACAGAAGTTTGCACCTACAAAATAGGAACCCGCTTTACTTAATATTTCTAAAACTGAGCCTGTACTGGTTGCAAACATGAAGGCTGGGATGATGATACATAGCGCCCACATAACCGTAAAGAAACGCGATACTTTGAGGTAATGTTCCTCTGACTCGTTTTTCTTGTAAAAGCGTTTATAGAAGTCAGTAACAGAGACGGTAGCCATAGAGTTAAAAGCGGAGTCTAGGCTCGACATACTTGCTGCAAGAATAGCTGCGGCGATGATTCCCATCAGCCCCGGCATACCATATTCGCTGGCATAGTGCAGGATAATGGTGTTGCCATTCTCAAACTCTTTACCATCGTAGTAAGCGTTAAATAACACGCCTAATAGAATGAATACGAAGTAGATGAAGAACGCAACGTAACCCATCATTAGCATCGCTTTTTTCGCATCACCCATGCTTTTCGCCGCCATGCAGCGTTGAACCATCATTTGGTTACCGCCATACACCGTAGTGTGGAACATTGTCATGGCGATAACGCCAGCCCATACGGTGGTAACTTGGCTCAAATCTAAATTAGTTTGTAGTGCATTGGTCATGCCTTGTGACTTCAGATCTTGCATCACTTCAGTCATTGGTTGTGGCATGCCATTCCAAACGGCTTCGATGATGATGAATGCCCCAAGAAACAGAATGACAGCTTGAATGACATCTGTCCAAATAACGGCGGCAATTCCTCCCATGACGGTATAGATTAGCGCGATAACAGTGACAATGACGATGCAGTACGTAACGTCGATACCGGTAATGAACTCGAGGATTAATGAGGTCGCATATAAGACTGCTGCTGAGCTTATCGCTTGTTTAATCAAGAAAATCAAAGACAGAGTGATACGCGAGGCTTTACCAAAGCGTCGTTCTTGATATTCATAAATTGAAGTGAGACCGTTGTTGTAGAAAAATGGCATAAACACAGCAACGATAAAGAAAATCACCAAAGGGTAGTTTAGGTGGATAGCGATCACCGACAAGCCTTCTTTGTAAGACCAAGCTGGTCCACCCAAGAAAGACATCGCACTAACATAGGTACACACAACAGAAATACCGATGGCCCACCATGGAATATTTCTATCGCCTAATGCAAATTGGTTGGCGGAAGTCACGCGTCTACCAACCAGTGCACCCATAACTAAAGTCAGGACGATGTAGGTACCGAGAATTGTCCAGTTTAAAGCTCCAAACTCATACATGCTCACGTCCTTTTAATTGTTCTTCCATTTGCTCAAACAGATCGTAACCAAGCTGTTTTAAGATGTGTGCGATATCGATAGCGACCCAGTTCTCCTTGAGTAGTTCGCCTTCTCGTCGCCAGATATCCATAACGCGAAGCTCGATGTACTTGCCTGTCGGTGCTAAACCTAACCAGCCACTGGTGCCAGTATGTGTACCGTGCATATGTGGCCAACCACCTGTGGATACGTAGTCATTTTGGGACAAAATATTGAGCTCGATATCGACACTTCGATCAGGGAACGCAAATACAAATGGCCCTTGATGGTGGTCTCGGAAACCTTGGATTCCACGTGTCGTACCAATTGCAGCAGGCCCGTACCACATAAAATCGTCATGCCAGTAGTTTTCTAGATCCATTGAATCAAGGCGTTTACCATCAAATCGACCCAAGCAAGCCAACATATCTAGCACGAGCTTTTGACTTTTCTCGCTCTCTTCCGCTGCGATGCTAACGGTCTGTATTCCGTCTTGAGTTGCTGGAGCAGGGACTAATCCAGCATGGCCTAGGCTCTTGCGTAACGGATTGACGCCAGCTTGGTTCATTGCATCAATAAAATCAGGGATTAGGTAGGATTCGACAATTTGACCCTCTTGGATACAAACCATTTCGGTGTAGCGCAAGTAGAGCGTTTTTCCTGTTGCTGGAATGCCAAATAACGGCTGAGCAAATGTGCCGACAAAATAACCGGTAGAGTTTACCCAAGTGCGGCCTTCGTATTCACCTTGCATAATGATTGAAGGGCGTCGTTCAACATCAGATAGCGAGTTTATTAGCGGTAATAGAAACGCTTGCTCAGTCGCATCGACACCAGAGACGTCGTTAATCGGATGAGCGACACACCATTTAACGTCGCCATTTAGCATCTCTTGAGCTACTTGAGTCCGTTCGGATGAGTGAGCGTTAAAATAAGTTCTGTAGAAATTTTCTATCAAGCTGTTCAACATAATACTTCCTTATATAGTTAACCGATTTGGATGAGAATCTGTTTCCAGACAGCACTTTCATCAAGTAGAGTAAATTCTCTGCGTAGGCCCCAAGGTCCAAACTCTGCATGGCTGATTCCCATGATGTGAACGTCTTTTCCTGTAGGCTTTCCAAACATGCCGTAGCCTTCATGCTTGCCTTGTAGCGACCAGCGAATCGCAGCGCGTGGTGACATCATTTCGTCATTGCGACCAATACGGTGATGAATCTTGAATTCCGCGTTCGGAAATGAAGAGCGCAGTGACATCCAAAATTGGTCGATTTCATTATGAGAAAGCGCAGTTTGTCCACCTGTGTATTCACCGATACAAGCTCGGTCGTATTCTTTTGGTATGACTGAGAACTCAGCGCTCATTACACGGCGCAGTATGTCTTCATAACGCTGACCGTATTCATTGTCATTTCCTACACCAAGGTAAGGGCCTTGAATGTCGACTTGGGGAGTGAAAGGGAAGGGGCATTGCTCAACGCCACCCTCTATTTCGATTTGTTGACGAGCGTACTCTTCTGACGTCATACCCAGTTGGTTTGCAATCGCAGCGATGTCTCGGATCATCCACTCATCATTGATTTGGTTATTGATGGCATGGCAGTCAGCGATGATTCGAAACTTAAGTGTTTTGTTTGTGGCTTTGCCAAATACACCATCATTAGTATGAGTAGCTGTAGAAATGATTCGGTGTGATGAAAGCATGCCTTGCTCAGGAGTCCCTGACCAAATAACGTCTTCACCCAATAAGGTACGGTTCGGAAACTCGGCTAGTGTGCCCATGGTCGCGCTGATGACCTTTTCGTTTCCCTTGGTGATGAAGAGTGGTGTACGGACGATAATGTCAGGTGAGTAATAGTTATGTAGGGTACTCAGACCCCGATCTTCCCAAATTTCTTTCGTGATACCTAATATGTAATCCGGAAAATCTTGCCATTTAGAATCAAAGCCAACCATAGCCATTAATCACCTCTTGATGCGTCATAAAATTAGTTATTGGATTGTTTTTGGTTACGTATCCAATATTGCCTTTTGTTATCACTGTGTCAATGAGGTGTTTTGCATATGTTTCTTTATTGTGGGTTGGATCTGTTTTTTAACAACTCTCAAAATACGGTTCTCAGTAAGATAATTGAGTAATGGTTCCATATTTATCGAGTGTATATGAACAAGATAATTAGGTTTAAATGTAGTGTGTATCTATCTAAATAATTGTATTTGTTTGCATTATATTGATTTGGGTGAGGTGAGCATTAAACCAGAGAATGCTCTGTGACGATTTGTTATATCGAAGTCATGACGAGAGAAAATTTAGAGTAATGATTCTTATGCGATGGATATTCACTTGAGTTGTTAATTTTTTGTTTAGATTTTTTGATTAAAAATGAATTCGCATGCAACGATAAGTTTGGGAATGGTTGGATTGAAAAAGCCACTCAAAGATGAATATTGAGTGGCCTTGTTGATGGGTGCGCTTAAGACAATAATTCTGGAAGGAACAGTGATATCGCTGGCACAAAGGTGATGATCATCAAAGCGACGAGCATGGCACCAATCCAGCCTAAAATCTCCCGAGACAAGGATTCAATCGGCACGTTACCTACTTGGCTAGCCATAAATAAGTTGGCGCCGAGTGGGGGAGTGACAAACCCGATGGCTAAGTTCACGATCATCACGATACCAAAGTGGATTGGATCCATGCCTAATGCGGTCACGATAGGCAGCAGGATTGGAGTTAAGATAACAATGGCCGCTAATGTCTCCATGAATGTACCGACGATCAGTAGCAGTGCGGTGATACATAGCAAGATGAGCAGTTTGTTTTCCGTGATAGAGAGTATGAACTGTGCGATTTCAGTTGGAAGACGCTCAAGCGTCAGGATTCGACCAAAGGTAACTGAAGCGCCTACAATCACAAGTACTGCACCTACCAATAACGAAGATTCTAAAATGATCTTCACGACCTTTTTGTAATCCAGCTCTTTGTAAACAAACATGCCGAAAAACAAGCCGTATAACACACCAATCGCGGCTGATTCAGTTGGCGTGAATATACCAGAGTAGATACCACCAAGAATGATTACGGGTAATAGCATTGCCCAAATTGCTTCTTTGAGTGCTGCCAGTCGCTCAGGCCATGTTGCTTTCTTATCGTTACCTTTGTAGCCGCGAATTTTAGATACGATCAAGCAATAACCGATAAGTACCAAGCCAACTACTAGTCCAGGTACGATACCCGCCATGAACATTTTGGTTACAGAGACTTCTGCAGTAATGGCGTATACGATCATCACAACAGACGGTGGAATAATTACCCCGATACCGCCAGAAGAAGCGATCAGTGCACCGGCAAAGCTTCGGTCGTAACCTTTTTTAACCATAGATGGAATCATGGTTAAGCCAATAGCCGCAACGGTTGCTGAACCTGTACCTGAGATGGAGGCAAAGAACATACACGCAACGATCGCCACAATCCCTAAGCCACCAGTGAAGTGTCCAAAGAAGACTTCAGCAACATGCAAAAGACGTTTTGATATACCGCCTTGGCTCATTAGGTTACCGGCCAATGTAAAGAGAACAACAGCCAATAGTGGGAAAGAGTCTAGGCCTGTCACCAAGCCCTGTACTAAAAACTCAACGTTTAAGAAAGGCAAACTCAATATAGCGAGCATGCTGGCGCCAGCGAGGGCAATGCCAACGGGAACGCCAATAAGAAGCAGTAATCCGAAACTGCCAAATAACAAAGCAGAGGTCATAAGCTTAGCTCCAACAAACGGTTAGATGTGCGGTGTTTTGCCTTCATGTGGCGGTAACGGTGTTGCGTGAGTCGAACCGACTTTGGTGAATAAGCAATGACTGAGATACGTTTGTTGATGCTGACTACCAAACGTATAGAACTTAATACCGCACAAACAAGTACAGACGCATATAGGCAGGCAATCGGGATTTCCATTGCTGGAGCGATTTGGCCCAGTTTCAGGCTTCGACCAATCACTTTGAAACCAAACCAGGCAACGGTACAGCTGAAGGCAAGGTAGATAAGGTCTGAAAGAATCAAACTGTAGTGGGTTAGATTACCCGGTAGTTTGTCTATGAATAGGCGAATGCGAATATGTCGATCATCACGAATACAGTAGCTGATGCTTAAGTACATCGCCCAAACGAAAAGGTAGCGGGCGAGTTCTTCAGCCCAAGCGATTGAGGCATCGAATAGACGCAATGCTATCTGTAAACAGAGTAGGGCGGTCATCAGCGAGATAGAAAGTACGATCAGTGTTGGTTCGAAGTATCGGTCGAACAGGCGAAACCATTTCATACGTAACTCCAAAGAGTGTTGAAAAGGGCATTGAATGCCAATGAATACACGACAGCTCAGACCTAGGACACCGTTTATTGAGTGCACTGAGATCTGAGGTAACGATTGTTAGATCGTTAAAACGGTTTGTCGGTAACAGGTGATAGATGACAAAGGTACGAACTACAGATGTTCGATCTCTGTAATCACGCTGTCGAATAGCGCTTCACCGGTTTTACTGCGCAGTTCTTGGTAAACCGCTGCATTCATCTTTTCTTTCATCTGAGCACGAACGTCGGTTGGCACTACGTTTACTGTCATGCCTTTCGCTTCAAGTTCTTTAATGACTTCTTGGTTCTGTTTAGCCGCGAGATCACGCTGTACTGCGATGGTTTCTTGGCTTACTTCATTGATTAGAGTTTGCTGATCACTCGGTAGAGAGTCCCAGAACTCTTTATTCATGAACAATACGTAGTTAGTGTAAATATGGTTGGTTAGCGATAGATACTCTTGAGCTTCGTAAAAACGCTCTGCATAGATGGAGTAAACCGCACTTTCTTGTGAGTTGATTAAGCCTTGCTGTAGCGAAGTGAAGATCTCACCCCAAGAGAGTGGTGTAGGCGCTGTGCCGACTGATTTCCAAGCACTGATTTGTGTTGGGTTTGACGCCGAACGAATTTTTAAACTATTAAGATCTTCAATACTTTCGATAGGTTGCTTGTTGTTGGTGATACTACGAAAACCAACCTCCATGAAACCTAAGCCATGAAAGCCTTTTGATTCCATTGACGTAAGAAGTGGTTTGCCGATTTTGTCGCTGTCCAATGCCTTGTGTGCTTGTGCTTCATCTTCAAATAGGTAGAAAACATCAAGTACGTTGAACTCAGGTACGTAAGGTGACAGCAACACCGATGCACCAAAGGTCATCTGTAAGTTGCCTTGCTGGACAAGCTCTGTGGTTTCACGAACATCACCGAGCTGTCGAGCTGGGTAGATCTCCACTTCAAGTTCGCCGTTAGAGCGAGCTTCAAGTTCTTTTTCAAAGTGCAGCATCGCTTTATGTACGGGTGAAGTTTCTTGGCTATCGTGAGCAAGACGAATCACATTGCTTGCAAACGTATTCATGCTAGATAGGGTTAAGCCGAGGGCAGTTATCGAGGTAAAGATTGCGCGTTTCATTGTTCTTCCTTTTTCATCACATGACTTTTTATGTGCATTCATTCGAGTCATGTTGGTCAGTGGGTTTTTATTCCGCACTTCATATCCTTATTTTGCATACGAATCCAAAATATAAACACACAACTAACAAGTCAATAACAAATCCATAAAAGTGATAAAGAAGTTAATTCGAATAGACGAAATTTTAGGCGAGGTCACAGAAAGAAGCCCTAATATGATATTAGGGCTTCTACTCTAAATTGAGTGGCGTTTTGTTGATGGGAAAACAGCGGATTTAACAAGTTGGCGGTGGGACTAAGTTGGCTAAACCTTTTATGAACTTAGTGATGTACTACCTCGTTCCACTATAATTCCGGGTTCCAATAGGTAAGTCCCTTTGGCATCGGTATTCTCATTGATACGTTGCATCAAATCTCCCACAGCACTCTGTACTATCTTGTCTACTGGTTGCGCAATAGTCGTAAGATCGTAACTCGGCCATGCGGCCATTGGGATATCATCCACGCCCATGACGGCAAAGTCTCTCGGGATATGGCAGCCAAGCTTTCTAAGACCATCCATGACACCCATGGCAAGGATATCATTAGCACAGAACACGGCGTCAGGTTTTGATGTGTGTTCCATCAGCTCTTTCGCTGCCTCTAATCCAGCCTCAAAACTGTATTTTGCATTGATGAAGATAGGTGAAGCTGCTTCACGTGTTTTTACGGTTTCAGAGAAGCCTAACCAACGTTTGTCACTGGTCATTGAGCCTGCATCACCACTTACATAAGCCAGCTGTTTGTAGCCTTTATCAAGTAAATAATCTGCTGCTTGCGTGCCAGCTTGCTGGTTGTCTAGGCCAGCGCTGTTCGCATTGACACCTTCGGTATAGCGGTTGATGAGGCTTAAGTGAACACCAAACTTTTCACATTGTGCAAACGCACGAGAGGTCAGGCGGCTTGTGGCGATGATCAAGCCATCAACCTGATATTCAATTGCTCGTGAAATGGCGAGATCCAAGTCGTCTTTGTCGATAGGGCAAAGGACAACTTGACCGCCGCGCTTTTGAATTTCCATCGCGAGTGCACGAGATTGCAAGTCGTACATTGGGTTTGATTCGCTATCAAGTGCGATTGCCACTAACCCTGAACGATTGGAAATAAGGCTGCGAGCGATCGCATTTGGCGTGTAGCCAAGCTTGGTCGCGGCATCCATAACCATTTTACGCTTCTTCTCACTAATGCTCGCTGTCGGACTGAATGCCCGAGAAACAGTAGACTGAGAAACGCCAAGCATTTTGGCAACATCAATAGAGGTAACTTTCGCTTTTATGGTGAATCTCCTTATATCGCGATAAATCCAAGCGCCACCTTGAATAGGTCAACAGGCCCTAATGAGCAAGGTTTGATAATTACAATACGTGTAACATTTGAAATCACAAAGAAAATTTATGAATTCATGACGGCTTGCTCATTTCGAAAGCCATCAATGATCATTTTGTGTTCAGAACCGACGCAAAAGAAGTTAACGCCGAGCTCTTTCCAGTGACGAGCCGCTTGAGCATTTGCGACAAACATACCAACGGGCTTGTTAACCTGTTGAGCTGCTTTGATTATTTTGATACTCGCTTCTCGCACGCATTCATCATTCACACTTTCAGCACCGTAAGACACGGCTAAGTCTACTTGCCCAATGAACAGGGCATCAACGCCTTCCACTTTTGCGATTGATTCAGCATTTACCACACCTTCTGGATCTTCAATTTGCGCAATTACGACTGTGTCGCTTTTGCTGTCTTTCAAGTGACTTGCCATTGGTTTGGTTGTGTATTTTGCTGCGCGGCTTGAGCCTGCATAGCCTCGGCCACCTTCAGCATAATGGGACATCTTCACTAGTTTTTCTGCTTGCTCGGCGCTGCATACGTGAGGGATCTGGATTCCTGTCGCACCGCAATCTAACGCATTCAATATGGTCGATGGCTGGCTATCTTGAACTCGAACTACGCAAGGGAGCTGATTAGCACGCGCAGCAAGAATACAGCTATCCAGTGTCGATCTATCAAAAGGGGCGTGTTCCGCGTCTAGCACAATGAAAGGGAGTTCTGCCAACGCCAGCACTTCAATGATGTGTGGGTGAGGGGTTTTAACAAAAGTCCCAAGTAGCTCGGTGTTGCTTAGTGTGTTCTTAAAGTTATCCATTACTTTTTATTCTCCATTACTTTTCGTTCGCTTTTGCAAAGGTATGCAAAACTTAACATGTGTTGTTGTAAAAAAGAGTAAAAACAATGTGATCAATGCAACATAAATTGACTGTGTTTTAATCCGATTGGCATCGTAACTAACCGTTGATAAAAGATTTTGTTATTTGAAACAATAACTTGAGATTGATTTTCTAAGTTGAGAAATGAATTTGCCAAGTGTTAAAAAAATGTTTATGTTTGTTTTGCATTCGTATCCAAAAGTATACAAAACAAAGAATAAACTCTGTTAAAACCAATAATCAGCAAACACTAGGCATACGCCACAAGGAGAATTACGCATGGCTCGCATTCTAAAACACGGCATCACCGAAGAAGCATCAGCATCAAACAACGCGCAAGTGCGCCAAACGGTAGAGAACATTCTTTCTGACATTGAAAAGAAAGGTGACAGTGCAGTTCGTGAGCTTTCAGAAAAATTTGATAACTGGTCTCCGGAGCAGTTTCGCTTAACAGATGAGCAAATTCAGGCATGTGTGGACGCATTGGACGAATCAACCAAGCACGATATTGAATTTGCACAAACACAGGTTCGTAACTTCGCTCAGATCCAACGTGACTCAATGCATGATGTAGAAGTAGAGACCATGCCGGGTGTTGTACTGGGCCACAAAAACGTGCCAGTAAACAGTGTTGGTTGTTATATCCCAGGTGGTAAGTACCCATTGGTTGCATCAGCGCACATGAGTGTTCTTACTGCGAAAGTGGCTGGTGTGAAGCGTGTGATTGCTTGTGCTCCTCCTTTTAATGGTCAACCAAATGTGGCAATTGTTGCGGCAATGGCGACGGCTGGTGCGGATGAGATTTACTGTTTTGGTGGCGTACAAGCGGTAGGTGCGATGGCTCTTGGTACAGAAACGATTGCTCCAGTAGATATGATCGTTGGCCCTGGTAACGCATTTGTTGCAGAGGCAAAACGTCAGCTGTTTGGTCGTGTTGGTATCGACTTATTCGCAGGCCCAACAGAGACGCTTGTGATTGCAGACGAAGAGGGATGTGACCCTGAATTAGCAGCGGCGGACTTACTTGGTCAAGCTGAGCACGGTTACAACTCTCCAGCGGTACTGCTAACCAATAGCGAAACTTTTGCAGAAGAGACAGTAAAAGAGATTGAGCGTCAGCTAACGATTCTTCCTACTGCTGAAGTGGCAGGTAAGGCTTGGGAAAACTACGGTCAAGTTATTGTGTGTGATAGCTACGAAGAAATGGTTGAAGTAGCAGATGACATTGCTTCTGAACACGTACAAGTAATGACAAAAGATCCTAAGTACTTCCTAGATAACATGACGAATTACGGCGCATTGTTCTTAGGTCGTGAGACGAACGTTTCTTACGGTGATAAATGTATCGGTACTAACCATACTCTGCCAACAAACAAAGCAGCGCGTTACACCGGCGGTCTGTGGGTTGGTAAATTCATTAAAACATGTACTTACCAGCGCGTAACTGAAGCGGCTTCACTAAAAGTCGGTGAGTACTGTTCACGTCTATGTGCACTAGAAGGTTTCGCTGGTCACAAAGAGCAAGCAGACATCCGCGTTCGTCGCTACAAAGAAAAATCGGTAGAGGCATAACATGACAAAACTCGCCTTAGTTACAGGCGGCAGTGGCGGCATCGGTGCCGCCATATGTCACAAATTAGCGCAATCGGGCTATCGCGTTGTATTTACCTACAACAGCAATGAGGTTGCAGCTCAACAGATCTTGGACAGCTTGGAAGGTTCAGGCCATGCCATGTATCAACTGAATGTTGAAGACAGTTCTGCGATTGGCGCTTTGGCCGAGCAAGTTAAAGAATCGTCGGATTCATTAGACTTGCTAGTGAACTGTGCAGGTATGACGAAGTTTGTCGCGCACAACGATTTAGAGTCCTTAAGCGACGATCTGATAGACAAGATTTTCCGTGTCAATGTTCGCGCTCCATTTGCGATGGTTCGCGCGTTTGAACCTTTACTTCGCAGCGCTAAGGGTTGCGTAGTAAACATTACCTCGATTGCAGCGCAAACGGCTATGGGTAGCAACGTGGCGTACTGTGCGAGTAAATCAGCGGTTGAAAACATGACACGTTCATTAGGACGCGCTTTATCTCCAGATATCCGAGTACTCGCTGTTGCTCCTGGCTTAGTGGATACCGAATTTGTTAAAGGGTTAGATGATGAATGGCGCAATGCACAAGAGCAGTCAACACCGCTTAAACGATTAGCGAGTGACGAAGAGGTTGCCAACGCCGTTTATGCAGCTGCAGAGCTACTGACATTTTCAACTGGTAACACCATCGCAGTCGATGGTGGAAGACCGCTAGGTTAGGCAAGAAGGAATTTAGAATGACCCTACAAAATACAATAAATAACAATCTCGTTCGTTACATGGAGCTTATCCCAGGCACGAGTGCTTTCATTGATGCACGTACACCGGGAAGCGACTTAAAAGACAACTTCTGTATCATCGGTGCTGGTGTGGCTGAAAGCAGCCGTCAACATGTTCATATCCGTGAAACAGCAGGCTTTAACATTGGTGCAGCGGGTCAGCCACCTGGCATCAAGAACTCTTTGCACTCTCATCACACTGCTGAGCTATTCGTGGTTTTCAAAGGTCAGTTTAGATTCTACTGGGGCAACGAAGGTGAACACGAAGCGGTATTGTCGCACGGTGATGTTATCTCGATTCCAACTAACCTGTTCCGTGGCTTTGAGGTTGTAGGGCGTGATTACGGCTTTATGTACTCTGTGTTAGGTGGTGATAACTCGGGTGGTGGCGTAGTTTGGCACCCAAGCGTGATTACTGATAGCCAGGGCTACGGCTTATATCTAAAAGCTGACGGCACATTGGTTGATACTATTGACGGTGATGTTGTGCCAAATCAATCTGATCTGATGCCACTATTATCGGAAGAAGAACTGAGCAAGTTCGATACGTATACGGCTGAACAGATGATGCCTTTCGTTGCTTTAAAAAAGGATTACCGAGAAATCTCGGGCGACTTTGACAAGCCTGGTGTTAAACAGTTTGCATTAACAGGCCACCCATCTGCGAGCTATGATTTCCAAGTTAAAAGCGTTGATGACGTGAGTATCTTGGCTTACGAGTTAACGGAAGGGGCGAGTATTCCTGTTCACCAACGTGACGAAAAGCAGGTGTTGATTAACTTTGAAGGCGATACTTTGCTTAACCTGGTGAAAGATGGCGAGCAAGCTCAACTGGTGTTGACGACTGGCGACGTATTTAGTGTACCAGCAGGTGCATCGTACAGCCTAGAGAACCTAAGAGGCACAAGCTTCACTTACGTGGTATTGGGTTCTGACCAACCACAAACACTGCAAGGCAACTAATGATGAAACCAGAATTACCACTGTTATGGTTACCTGGTTTGTTATGTGATGAAGCGTTGTTTCAAGACGTCAATAAAGAGCTGCCCGATTGGGTGGCTCCTTTTACTTGTGACTTGGGAACCGACACATCCATGCAAGCCTTGGCGAGTAAAGTGCTAGAGAACGCCCCGGAAAGTTTCGTGCTTGGCGGTCTATCTATGGGCGGTATTCTTGCGTTTGAAGTCTTTCGACAGGCGCCACAACGCGTGAAAGGCTTAATCTTAATGGACACCAATTCCGCAGATGAAAAGCCAGAGGTGTCGGAGAAAAGAAATGCTTTAGTCGATAAAGCAAAAGCAGGGGAGTTTGAGTCAATAACCCCTGACATCTTAATGCCAGTGCTCATTCATCCGAACCGGTTAGCGAACCAAGAACTGACTCAAAGAATCACGCAAATGGCGAATAACATCGGCATGGAAAGGTTTGAGGCTCACGCTCAGGCATTGGCGACTCGTCCTGACGCTAGACCATTACTGGCGGACATTCAGGTTCCGACGTTGATCATTACAGGTAAAGATGACCTGTTATGTCCAATTGATAATCACCTGTTAATGGCAAGACATATCAAGCAGGTATCACTTCATGTCATTCCGGAGTGTGGTCATTTAGCGACGATGGAACAGCCTAAGATCATTGCGCAGCATATTCGTAGCTGGTTTGAAGCCAGTCAGCTGTGATTCTTAGTAGTGAGCTGGCGAAGTCACTTTTCATGTCGAGTATGCAATATAAAGTGCAGTGCGCTTTATATTGCTATTGCCTCTGCACCTAAACATGAAAAGCCGTTGTTGATTTATGAGTCGCTTTCAACCTGATCAGCAACAAACTCTACAAACCTATCCCTGAGTGGGTTGTCACTCTCTCCATTCCAGATTAACCCGACAGGCCAAGTCGCGTGTTCACCTTCTAACGCAATGAATTCCACATCGGTGTTACTAATGTACTGCGCACTGCTGGGTACGATGGTGAAACCGATATTGGCCGAAACCAAGGCAAGCAGGGTGAGGATATCATCGGCTTCTTGTGTCTTAGATAAGTCGATTTTATTGGCAAGACAATATTGTTGAATCTGTCTGTCTAATCCGGGGCCACGGTGCTGAGCCAATTTTAGATAAGGCCATTTCGATAACTCAAAGAGAACCTGATCGTTACCTGGCGCTTGCTTGAGAATATCTTTGTGAACCGCAATCACAAGCGAATCATTGAAAAGCGTTAGGCTCTTTAAATCCGAGGAGTCGGGTATTCGATTGAAGCTGATATCGAGTTCATGGCTCAATAGCTCGTCGGTCTGCTGCTTAGAAGGTGTGTCATTTAAGGTGATGTGAACGTCTGGGTACTGTTGTTTATAGGCGGCAATCAGTTTAGGTGCTTCGTGATAATTAGATACGCCAAAACCAATGTTCAAATGCCCCTGAGTTCCATTCACTACGGAGCCTGAAAGCTGCTCAAACGCTTGCATTGAATGAACCAAACGTTGGGCTTCGGGTAGTAAGGTTTTACCTGCGTGTGTCAGTTCTGCGCCGTTCCTGTCGCGAGAAAACAGACTCGCTCCTATATTGGATTCCAGTCGTTGAATCTTTTTGGTCAGTGCCGACTGAGTAATGTAGAGCTGCTCTGATGCCATACGATAATTGCCCGACTTAGCCAACTGACAAAACGCCTTCAGTAAATCAAATTCCATTCCGAATGCTCATTGAACTAAGAATATCTTTCATTATATGGAATTGAATCGATTTTTTATACTGAGTTCATACCAAATCAGATAAAGCGAAATTTGAGGACGAATAATGAAAAGAGACATCAAAGTAGCGTCGGTTCAGTTTAACCATCATGCAGGCGATAAGGCGTATAACTTGTCGGTGATAGGTCAATACGTTCAACAAGCTGCGAAGAGTGGTGTGGAGATCATCAGTTTCCCAGAGATGTGCATCACTGGCTACTGGCATGTGTCTGCTTTGTCGCGAGATGAGATTGAAGCGCTAGCGGAACCTGTGCCGAACGGTGAATCGACTCAAAAGCTGATTGCACTGGCAACACAGTTTGGAATGAGTGTTGGGGCTGGTTTGATAGAGCAGGACATCGATGGCGAGTTATACAATACCTACGTATTCGCTATGCCCAATGGAGAAGTTCAGAAACACCGTAAACTGCACACCTTCGTTAGCCCACATATGATCAGCGGCGACCAATACACGGTGTTCGATACGCCTCATGGTTGCAAAGTCGGTATCTTGATTTGTTGGGATAACAACTTGGTCGAGAACGTCAGAATCACTGCTTTGAAAGGGGCTGATATATTGATTGCACCACACCAAACGGGCGGTTGTCAGTCACGTAGCCCCAATGCGATGAAGCGAATTGACCCAGATTTATGGTTTAACCGAGATGAAAACCCAGATGCGATTCGTGCTGAAATGCAGGGCAAGAATGGCCGCGAGTGGTTAATGCGTTGGTTGCCTGCAAGAGCGCACGATAACGGCATGTTTGTGGTGTTTAGTAATGGTGTCGGCGTTGATATGGATGAAGTAAGAACAGGCAATGCGATGGTCCTCAGCCCTTATGGGGAAATCATTGCTGAGACCGATAGTGTTGATAACGATATGGTGATTGCAGAGCTAAAAGCAGAAGAGTTAGATATGTGTACTGGCAGACGCTGGATTCGTGGCCGTAAGCCTGAGCTTTATCATTCGCTGACGCAGTCGCTAGGTCATGAATTGGACCCACACCAAGCGCGCTTTGCAGAGAAGTAATGTTGTAAGCTCAGGTGAAAAAGGATGTATTAGTAGCGGTTAAAAGGGTGGGGAAGTTGAAAGAGAAGTGAGGGTTTCTGATGTAGTCTATCCACTTAAATCATGTTTAAGTGGGTAGACTATTTACACATCAAGTATCGAGCATCTAAGTTCTATTCTTAGTGTCTTGTGTGAGAAGAAGTTAGCTCTGATGCACGTAACTGAGCAACGGCTTTCGCTAGTTCTAGCTGAGCTTGTGCAAAGTTAATGTCTATGTTGCCCTTGTTGATGTTCTCTAGAGCGGCATATTTCGCTTCTTCTGCGCGAGCGCGGTCAATGTCTTTACCATGCAAGGCCGTGTCGGCTAATAACGTAACCACATCCGGCTGAACTTCCAGCATCCCACCAGAGACATACAGCACTTGGCCTTCTGATTTAGGGTCTGTAACAAACACGGTTACGCCCGGTTTGATCTTACTGAGAAGCGGGGAGTGACCGGGGCGGATCCCCAGTTCACCGTCAGCGCCAGAAACGGCTAGGGCATACGCTGGACCTGAAAACAGCGTACCTTCCGCACTTACAATATTAAGTTGAAATGTATTATCTGTAATTCCGATAGCCATGGTGCACCTGCCTCTTAGAGTGATTTTGCTTTGTTAAGCACTTCGTCGATAGAGCCACAGTACAAGAACGCTTGCTCTGGGATATCGTCATATTCACCGCTCAATAGACCTTTAAAGCCTCTTAGTGTTTCGCTTAGCGGTACAAAGACACCTTTCTGACCGGTAAACACTTCGGCTACGTGGTAAGGCTGCGTTAAGAAACGTTCAATCTTACGAGCGCGAGATACGGTCTGTTTGTCTTCAGTAGACAGCTCATCCATACCAAGAATCGCGATGATGTCTTTTAGCTCTTTGTAGCGTTGCAGCGTTGTTTGTACTTTTTGTGCAATGTCGTAGTGCTCTTGGCCTACGATCAGCGGATCTAACTGACGTGACGTTGAATCTAACGGGTCAATCGCAGGGTATAGACCCAGTGCCGCGATGTTACGAGACAGTACAACGGTCGCATCTAAGTGAGCAAAGGTTGTTGCTGGCGATGGGTCAGTCAAGTCATCCGCAGGTACGTATACTGCTTGGATAGAGGTGATAGAGCCTTGTTTTGTTGACGTGATACGCTCTTGAAGTACGCCCATCTCTTCAGCCAGTGTTGGTTGGTAACCTACTGCTGAAGGCATACGACCTAGCAGAGCTGATACTTCTGTTCCCGCAAGCGTGTAACGGTAAATGTTATCAATGAACAACAGTACGTCACGACCTTCATCACGGAAGCGCTCAGCCATAGTTAGGCCTGTAAGTGCTACACGTAGACGGTTTCCCGGTGGCTCGTTCATTTGACCGTAAACCATGGCTACTTTGTCTAGTACACCTGCTTCTTTCATCTCGTAGTAGAAGTCGTTACCTTCACGAGTACGCTCACCTACACCGGTAAACACAGAAAGACCTGAGTGGGCTTTGGCGATGTTGTTGATAAGCTCCATCATGTTGACGGTTTTACCTACACCAGCACCACCGAACAGACCAATTTTACCACCCTTAGCGAATGGACAGATAAGGTCGATAACCTTAACGCCTGTTTCTAGAAGCTCAGTGCTGTTTGCTTGTTCTTCATAAGAAGGGGCTTCACGGTGAATCTCGTAGTTTTCTTTCTGACCGATTTCACCACACTCATCGATAGGTTGACCAAGCACGTTCATGATACGGCCTAGCGTTTCTTCGCCGACAGGAACCGTGATTGGAGAGCCTGTGTTTTCAACCGTTAGGCCACGACGTAAGCCATCTGACGTACCCATTGCAATACAACGAACGATATTGCTACCCAGTTGTTGTTGTACTTCCAATACTAACGAGCTTGCTTCGTCGCTAGTCACTTTCAATGCATCATAAACGCGTGGGCTGTTGCCGCCGCTGAACTCGACGTCAACCACCGCGCCGATTACTTTAACTATTTTTCCAACACTCATTCTTAAATCCTCAAATTCTGTTCTTGACCCAGTCTTTTCTAGCCCTAGACAGCTTGGGCACCTGAGACTATTTCACTCAGCTCTTGGGTAATGGCAGCCTGACGCGCCTTGTTGTAGACCAACTGCAAGTCATCAATGAGTTGGCCTGCGTTATCAGTCGCCGCTTTCATAGCGACCATTCGGGCTGCTTGCTCACAGGCAATGCTCTCAACAATGCCTTGATACACTTGCGATTCGATGTATCGATGTAACAGTTCTGAGAGTATGTCTTTGGGTGCTTGCTCATAGATGTAGTCCCAACGACGCGCTTTTTTAGGCTCACCACCTTCCTCAGAATCCGAAGGGTGGGGGAGCAACTGCAAGGTCGTTGGCGCTTGAACCATGGTGTTGACGAACTGGTTGTAAACGAGATACAAGCTATCGATTTTACCTTCGTCGTAATGCCCGAGCATCGCATTCACCGTACCTAAGATGTCTTCTAACTTAGGTGTATCGCCAAGACCTGACGTTTGTGCAATAACGTTGCCGCCGCGTTGGAAGAACGAGATAGCCTTAGATCCCACTAAGGTTGTTTCTACCTCGACTCCCTTGGTGCGCCATTGCTCCATTTCTTCTAACACTTTCTTGAACAAGTTTGAGTTCAAGCCACCACACAAGCCGCGATCGGACGAGATAATGATGTAAGCGACACGCTTAGGTTCACGCTGTTGCAGGTAAGGGTGCTGGTACTCCAGGGAACCCGATGCAACATGAGAGATAACTTTTCGCATGTTCTCGGCGTAGGGGCGAGTTAGCGTCATGTTGTCTTGAACCTTGCGCATCTTACTTGCTGCAACCATTTCCATTGCGCTAGTGATTTTCTGAGTGTTACTAACACTGGCTATCTTGGTGCGAATTTCTTTAGTACTTGCCATAATCTGCTCCTATTTGTTTTGATTTCCAGCTAACAAACCGGAGCACTTACCAAGCTTTCATCCCAACAAAACCTTCTAGGATCTCTTTAAGAGCACCGTCGATTTCGTCATTGTAATCGCCTGTCGCGTTGATTTTTTCGAACAACGCAGGGTTCTGACCTTTGGCATAAGCAATCAGCTCTTCTTCAAAACGGGCAATGTTGTTTAGCTCAACACCGACCAAGTAGCCTTTCTCTGCTGCGTAGATAACCGTTGCTTGCTCAGCGACTGACATTGGAGAGTATTGTTTTTGCTTCATTAATTCGGTAACACGCTCACCATGGTCTAGCTGTTTGCGCGTCATCTCATCTAAGTCAGAAGAGAACTGAGCAAAGGCCGCCAGCTCGCGATATTGAGCTAATGAAGTACGGATACCACCAGACAGTTTCTTGATGATCTTGCATTGCGCCGCACCACCCACACGAGATACCGAGATACCTGGGTCTACTGCAGGACGTAAGCCTGAGTTAAACAATTGGGTTTGAAGGAAAACCTGACCATCGGTGATTGAGATTACGTTGGTTGGTACAAACGCTGATACGTCACCCGCTTGAGTTTCAATGATCGGAAGCGCCGTTAATGAGCCAGTTTGACCTTTCACTTCACCGTTAGTGAACTTCTCTACATACTCTGCATTCACTCGTGCTGCACGTTCTAGAAGGCGTGAGTGAAGGTAGAATACGTCGCCAGGGAAGGCTTCACGACCCGGTGGGCGTTTCAATAGCAACGAGATTTGACGGTAAGCAACGGCTTGTTTTGATAGGTCATCATAGATGATCAGTGCATCTTCACCGCGGTCACGGAAGTATTCACCCATGGTGCAACCCGCATAAGGGGCTAGGTATTGAAGCGCTGCAGACTCTGATGCTGATGCCACGACTACGATGGTGTTTTTAAGCGCATCGTGGTCTTCGAGTTTACGAACCACGTTAGCGATAGTGGAGGCTTTTTGGCCAATCGCTACATACACACATTTGATGCCAGAATCTTTCTGATTGATGATCGCATCGATAGCTAACGCTGTTTTACCCGTCTGACGGTCACCGATGATAAGTTCACGTTGACCACGACCGATTGGCACCATGGTATCAACCGCTTTATAACCAGTTTGAATAGGTTGATCAACAGACTTACGTTCGATTACACCCGGTGCAATCACTTCTACAGGGTCGAGTCGGTCACAACTCACTGGGCCTTTGCCATCGATTGGCTCGCCTAATGTGTTGACTACACGACCAAGAAGTCCGTTACCTACAGGTACTTCTAAGATACGACCTGTACCTTTCACTTTCATACCTTCAGATAGGTCAGTGTAGGGGCCCATAACCACCGCACCTACTGAGTGCGTATCGAGGTTAAGTGCGAGTGCGTATTTGCCACCTGGTAGCTCAATCATCTCGCCTTGCATAACATCAGCAAGGCCATTGATTGTGATGATGCCATCACGAACCGATACGATAGTGCCTTCATTGCGAGCCTCGGTGCTCACATTAAATTTCGAGATGCGTTCTTTGATTAGATCGCTGATTTCATTTGAATTTAATTGCATAATTGTTACCTATCTCGCGTGAAGTTGATGAGCCAATCGGTCAATTGATGTGTTTAAAGAACCATCGATAACGGTTTCACCCGCCTTGATGACCATTCCACCTACTAACGTGTCATCAATAACCTGCTTCATTTCAACCTGACGCTCTAATTTCTTCTCAAGTGCAGCTGTTAGTGACGTAACTTGATCTTGTGTCAGCATTTCTGAACTGGTGACAGTGACAGGCACTACACGTTCATGTTCGTCCTTTAGCTCGCAGTACAATTCAAACAGGTCTCTTACAACAGAAAGGCGGCCGTTCTCGGCCAAGACTCGAATAAGATTAATGACGTGGTCATCAACGAGTCCTTGGCAAATATGAATGATGAGGTTTGCCAGCTCTTCTGTTTGGTGTGTAGAAGCACCTTCTGCTGAAGAAATCTGACTAGCGATCGTTTCTTCTTCCGCGACAGCCACAAGAATGGACAGCATTGAGTGCCACTCTTGTAACTGGTTTTCACCTAAAGCAAATTCAAACGATGCTTTGGCGTAGGGATGAGCAATATTGGTGTAATCTGACATATTGCCTCTCCTTAGAGTTCGCTAATCATTTGGTCAACTAGCGCTCGGTTCGTTGCGGAATCTAGGTTTTTGCTAATCAGTTTCTGTGCACTTTGAATTACTGCGTCTGCCATATCTGCCTGAAGTTCACGGCGTATCTTTTGGCGTTCGCCTTCTAGCTCAGCTCTACCTTGTTCTAAGATGCGTGCCTTTTCTTGCTCGGCTTCTTGTTGCGCTAAGCTGATGATTTCATTGCGGCGTTTTCGGCCCTGTTCAACCAGTTCAGTCACATCTTTTCTTGCATCTTCGATGAGTTGCGCGCCATTTGATTTTGCTAGTTCTAGCTCTTTCGCAGCGTTCTCTGAGTGGCGTAAACCATCAGCGATTTCTTTTTGGCGCTCGTCTAACATCGCGGTGAGAGGGGGCCATACATATTTCATGCAGAGCCAAACAAAAATCACGAATGAGATTGCTTGTCCAAACATGCTTGCATTTAAGTTCATACCTTCCTCACTAAATCTTGATTATTTACAAATCGATCTTTCAAAGCGGTTTGATTAAGCCACGGCGAAGATGATGTATAGACCGATACCAACACCGATCATCGGTACTGCATCCACAAGACCCATCATGATGAAGAATTGAGTACGAAGCATTGGAGTAAGGTCTGGTTGACGCGCAACACCTTCAAGGTATTTACCTGCTAAGTTACCAATACCAGATGCTGCACCTGCTGCACCTAAACCGATCAGTAATGCACCTGCTACATATAAAACTGCGCTTACGATATCCATTTGTATCTCCGATAAATAATTTGTTAGTTAAATTTTTTAGTTATTAATTAGTGGTGTTCTTCTGTTGCCATACCTAAATAAACAACGGTCAGTACCATAAATATAAATGCTTGCAAGAATACGATTAATATGTGGAATAGTGCCCAAGGAACACTCAGTGCCCATTGCATCCACCATGGCATTAATGCGATCAGAATAAATATCATCTCACCTGCATACATGTTTCCAAATAATCGTAAGCCTAGTGATATAGGTTTTGAAATTAATGTTATTAATTCAAGAACTAAGTTAACAGGGTATAAAAGAGGGTTATCAAATGGCTGCGTAGTAAGCTCTTTGATAAAGCCTTTCAATCCTTTATTTTTAAATGTATAAGTCAACAGTAAGATAAATACACCGAGTGCCATCGACATTGGAATATTTACGTCCGCCGTTGGTAGATCTCTAAAGTGTTCTAGACCCATTGCACGACTTAATGCTGGTATGAAATCTATTGGTAATAAATCGACCGCGTTCATTAACAACACCCAAACAAAAGTGGTTAATGCCAGTGGCCCTATTAATTTATCCTCCGCTTGAAAAATCTCTTTTACTAGGTTGTTTACAAAATCAAATATCAGTTCGATAAAACATTGAAATCGACCTGGAACACCGCTGGTGCCCTTAGTCACTACGTATCGAAAAGCTCCAATAAACAGTAAACCCGTAATCCAAGATACCAACATCGAGTCGATGTTGAACGCCCAGAAACCATCACCTGTAGTTAAGAAGGTTAAGTGATGCTCTATGTATTCGTGAGCGGTAGTTACTTGATCCATACTACACGTACTCCGATCTTGTAGAGGCAGTAATAAATGGTGTTAAGAAGTACCCAACCATAGTGAGAATATATGCGTACAATATTACTGGGTTATCCAATTTGAAAAACTGGAACGCCAAGATAAACATTAAGAACGTATAAGTTATTTTCACGACACGACTCATTTGCATTAAGTCACGTAAACTATAATTAGGATTCTTGCGCACCTTTAGGCTTGCATATATAAAACCAAACAGCGGAGGTAGCATCGCAATTCCGATACCCAAAGCCGACGATTCCATATCTAATTTATTACCAAAAAACACTTCATATAAAACTACACCGACGGCTAATACTACTTGGCAGAGAACAACTCTTTTAGCAGCAACAAGAATGTCACCACTTATCCCATTAAGCCTCATAATAAAACCTTATATTTAACAGTGTAAGCTCATATAAAACACAGTTTGAATATGTCTTGCTACTCGCATTTACTTGTTTAATAAAACTTTGCTTGTTAACAAAGAGATAATCTTGCTGGTTTTATATCTCCTGACGAAATAGAACGATATAAACTAGTTCGCTCTCGTTTCGACAAAATATAAACTACGCCTAAAATTATGTGATCAAAACGACAAATATTGATATCAATAATTCCATTTTTGAAATGAATGTTTTTCATTTATGAAAGTAATAGTTCTATCACTTTATCCATGAATATTTAAGATGCTTTATCCTTGTGAAAAGAGGGTCTTTTTAGAAGGGAGTAGCGAGCTAAATTTTCAACTTATGATCTTATCAATTACGACTATTCAAACACTTAGGTTCATTTACAAGCTGAGTTGTGAAGTGTGATTTTGGTAGGGGTTAAGCTTGTTTGAGGCAATGATGGAAGATCTGGTTTTTCTGGTAAATTAAACGTACGTCGCTCCTTATCAATAAGCGAATATTTTTTATATTGTCGTCAGCTTGTCACTATTTGCGTGCGCGAGAGTGAAAATTCAGCGCCTAAATGTTGATGATATAGGAGTGAAATGGGGGACTGGGTGTGCGAGAAGCATGGTGCGGAGAAGAAACACCGAGTTTTGAGGAAGTAAATGGCAGCAGAGCGCTGCCTAATTTACTTAATCTAGGCTCTCTTATGACTCTTCATAACTGAGGTATTGAATACATAAGTCATGGAAAGCCTGTGCTTGTGGCGAGATCGTACGATCAGACAGTCTGAAAATGCCGATTTGTCGTTGCAAGGGTGGGTCAATTAGCGGAATCCACACCAAGCGGGTTTCATTGGTTGGGAAAGCCAGCTTAGGTAGCGTGGTCACGCCTATCCCGAGCTCTAACACCGAAAAAAGCGAGGTAATGTTCTCGACAGAGTACAGGGCTTGTTCGCTGAGCATGCGCGCAGGTGTTGGGTCCAGTAGGGTGCAAGTCCCGTTACGAATGAAGGGCTGCTTTAACAAGGTTTGCCATTCGGTTCCTTCCCGTTGAGAGGCGATAGGGTTATCTTTGAGGCACACCACACCGATAGGATCAGAAAGCAAAGGCGTGAAGTCGATGCTCTCTTCTTCTAAATGGGAGCTATTACCGAGGGCAACATCCACCTCGCCAGAGAGTAATCTTGCTTCTACCCCTGCCGCATTATCATCAATCAAACTCACTTCTACATTCGGGTACTGCTCACAAAATGCCCCTAAAACACTAGGGATGAGTTTTGCGGCCACCGAAGGCACGCTCGCTATTCGAACTCTTCCTTGTTGTCCTGCTGCCGCTGCGCGTAAGTCATTGTCTAATGCTTTGTAAACGTTAAGAAATTGAATGATCTTGGGCAAACATATTTCTCCAAAAGGCGTCAGTGTCGATTTGTTGCCTGTTTCAAACAGAGGTTGGCCGAGTATTTTTTCCAACTCTTTTATCGAAGTCGAAAGTGCCGCTTGCGATCGATTTGCACGGTGAGATGCCGCTCTAAATCCACCTTCTTCGACCACCAAAACGAAATGTTTTAACTGTTGTAGCTTAATACTCATGACTCCGATCCTTCTCTAGCCCTTGCTATACCTTACTTTTCGCAAGATGATAGATTTTATTTATCAAATGCACAAAATTTACCGTTAGATTTATCAGGCGTCAAGGTGCAGTATTTAACCATCTTGAAACATAGTTGTTACAAAGTTGGATGAAATCGTGAACGCACAAACTAAAAAACACCCAGTAAAAACCTCTCTTTTTGCTTCAAAAGCACCACTAGAGTGGGCAATCGTTAATAACGGCACTCTATACACTGCGCAGATTCCAATCGATGAAACGGGCGCAGTAGTAGAAGGCGGTATTGAAGCGCAAACGCGTCAGACTTTTAACAACCTTGTTCATACCTTGGAGTGTGCAGGCGAATCGATGGATTCTGTGCTGCAGGTTCTGATTTACGTGACTGACCGTGAATATCTGAAAACGGTAAACAGCGTATACGGAGAATACTTCAACGCACCTTATCCAAATCGTGCAGCAGTCGTTGTTGCAGGGCTAGCTAGAGAAGAGATGTTGGTTGAGTTCGTGGTTTATGCATCGGCGTCTCAACCTGAATAAATGGACTGTGAACTGAGGCAATTTGCCAATCAAAGCTGTTTGTCTACGCAGATCTTTACTAATACAAGCGAATAGTTTTACGTCTAGATACAAAATTAATACTTATTCTCTATATGAATTAACAATTTATTAATTAATCCGATGGTTGCCAGACTCAACCGCAACCTAACGTTACAAGGACAGAATGATGACTCACTTACAGAATGTTCAAGCAGAAAACGCACTTTACATTGGCGGCGAATGGCAAGCGGGTGTAAGCACCGTAGCGAACATTAACCCATCAGATATTTCTGAAAATATTGGCAACTTTGCACAAGCAAGTGCTGAACAAGTTCAACAAGCGATTTCAGCGGCGAAACACGCTCAACCAGAGTGGGAAAAAACGCCGATTGAACGCAAGCAAGCGGTGCTTCAAGCGATTGGTGATGAGCTGATTGCCCGTTGTGATGAGCTGGGCACTTTGCTATCTCGTGAAGAAGGTAAGCCTTTTGCTGAAGGTCGCGGTGAGGTTTACCGTGCAGGTCAGTTCTTCCAATACTTTGCGGCTGAAGTGCTTCGCCAAATTGGTGACAACGCAGATTCTGTACGCCCGGGTGTTTCTGTTGAAGTGACTCGCGAAGCGGTGGGCGTTATCGGCATTATCTCTCCTTGGAACTTCCCGACAGCAACAGCAGCTTGGAAAATTGCTCCAGCATTGGCTTTCGGTAACAGCGTTATTTGGAAACCAGCAAACCTAACACCAGCAAGTGCGGTCGCGCTTACAGAGATCATCCACCGCCAAGGTATCCCTGCAGGTACGTTTAACCTTGTACTGGGTAGCGGTTCAACAGTAGGTGATGCACTGATCAACTCTAAAGAAGTGAACGGTGTGAGCTTTACCGGTTCTGTTGATACGGGTCGTAAAGTGGCAGCGGCTACAGCGCCAAACTTCGTTCGATGCCAACTAGAAATGGGCAGTAAGAACGCACTTGTTATTGCTGACGATGCTGATATCCAAACTGCGGTTGATGCAACGATTGCAGGTTCTTTCTCTGGCGCAGGCCAAAAATGTACCGCGTCTTCTCGCCTTGTGGTTATGGATAGCATTCACGACCAATACGTTGAAGCACTGATTAAACGTATGAGCGAGCTGAAAGTGGGTCACGCACTGGAAGAGGGTGTGTTCATGGGCCCTGTCGTTGATGGCAACCAACTTGAAGCAAACCTAGGTTGGGTTGAGAAAGCACGTCAAAGCGGCGGTGAGCTGGCATTTGGTGGCGAACGCTTGAGTATGAAGCACGAAGGTTTCTACATGTCTCCAACGCTGTTCTTGAACACTAAGAACGATTGGGAAGTGAACCAAGAAGAAGTGTTCGCACCAATGGCAAGTGTGATTCGTGTCGCTGACCTAGAAGAAGCGATTGCGACAACCAACGACACTCGCTTCGGTCTAACAGGCGGCATCATTACTCAGAGCTTACGTACGAGCGCAATGTTCAAGCAACAAGCGCAGACCGGTTGTGTGATGGTCAACCTACCAACAGCAGGCACGGATTACCACGTACCGTTTGGTGGTCGTAAAGAGTCTAGCTTCGGTCCTCGTGAGCAAGGTCAATACGCGAAAGAGTTCTACACAGTGGTTAAGACGGCTTACCAACGTCCTTACTAATCCACTTTCTAAATAAGAATTGGATAGCTGAATTAACTTCCTAGCTATCCAGCTATCGAATTGGCCTGATTCACAGAGTCAGGCCAACATTCAAACCAAAGCAGCAAACGAACTTAGACAAGTGATTTAACCCATTTTTGAAAACATGTTATTTGAGCGTGTTTTCAAAACCGAGCTAGAACACTGAGCTTTCAATAGGAGTGGTTATGTACCAGCAACGGATTGTTATAGATGGATTGCAATACTGCAATTGGAACAGAGAATATTTCCAAACACTAAAGGCGAGCGGCATTACAGCAGTTCACGCTACCGCGGTTTACCACGAGACGGCTCGTGAAACCTTATCTCGCTTTGCAGAATGGAATTTAAGATTCGAGCAGAACGCAGACCTTATCATGCCGATTCACTCAATGGCTGATGTCGAGACTGCAAAAGCGACTGGCAAAGTCGGCATTTTCCTTGGTGCTCAAAACTGTTCTCCAATCGACGATGAGATCGGTCTTATCGAAGTGATGCGTAAGCAAGGTCTTTTGATCATGCAACTGACGTACAACAACCAGAGCTTATTGGCGACGGGTTGCTACGAGAAGAACGACACAGGTATTACTCGCTTTGGTAAACAAGCCATCGAAGAGATGAACCGAGTGGGCATGATCATAGATATGTCTCACAGTGCAGAGCGCTCAACACTTGAAGCTATCGACTTGTCTTCTCGTCCTATTTGTATCAGCCATGCGAACCCGACGTTTGCTCATGATGCACTACGAAATAAATCAAACGATGTAATTAAAGCTCTAACCGCACGCGGCGGCTTAATCGGATTCAGCTTGTACCCATTCCACCTACCAAACGGCAGCCAATGTACCTTGGAAGATTTCTGCCAGATGGTTGCGACTACGGCTGACATGGTCGGCGTAGAGCACCTCGGTATTGGCAGTGACCTATGCTTAAACCAACCTCAAGCCGTTCTTGAATGGATGAGAAATGGTCGTTGGTCTAAAGCAATGGACTACGGCGAAGGCTCTGCGAACAACTCAGGTTGGCCAGATGCGTTGCCTTGGTTCTGTGGTAGTGCGGGTATGGAAAACATATATAACGGATTGATGCGTCATGGTTTCAGCGAGTCTGAAGCTGGGCAAGTCTTGGGAGAAAACTGGTTTAACTTCTTGAAAGATGGCCTAGAGCCTCAAACCAAGGGTTAACGGTTTCTCGCGAGCCATCATCGAATTAGCAGCCTTCTAACAAACGTTCAATAAGCAAGTGCTGCTTAAACCAATTTCACTATTCAAAAGGAACAACGGTCTATTTCGCAACGCGGTAACCCAAACATGGATTAGCCTGCCCAACACAAAAAACAATAGGGCAGGTGTTAAATACACCCTTGTAGTCATCATTCAAATGACAGCTGCAAAGAAACCTCTGGAGTCAGAGTATGTCTGATTTAACCAATAGCGTGAAATCTTCAAGCTTAAATGCGGGTCAAGCACACACAACAATTAATGCAAAAAGCAACACAAACGAGTCTGAGTCTACGTCAGACAAATTAGGCCTATCCAACCCAGCACTTTGGTACAGCGGCGGTTTTATCGCTCTGTTCGTGGCACTTGCTCTATTTGATGGCGAGCTGTTATCAAGCCTAGTAAACACGGGCTTTGCATGGTCTGTAAAAGTATTCGGTCCTTACTGGCAAATGCTTCTTCTTCTGACTTTTCTTATTGGTCTTGGCCTGGCGGCAGGGCGAACAGGCAAGGTTATCCTAGGCGGCATCGCTAAACCTGAAATGGACGGCTTCCGTTGGATGGCGATCATCTTCTGTACGCTACTGGCAGGTGGCGGTGTATTTTGGGCAGCAGCAGAGCCTATCGCTCACTACGTTAGCCCACCACCATTGTACGGCGCACAAGAAAACGCACAGCAAGGCGCGGTGAATGCTTTATCGCAATCCTTCATGCACTGGGGTTTTCTAGCATGGGCCATTGTCGGTAGCTTAACGTCTATTGTGGTGATGCACCTTCACTACGACAAAGGCTTACCGCTTAAACCTCGTATTTTGCTTTACCCAGTTTTAGGCGAGCGAGCATTGAAAGGTCACACCGGCGCATTGATTGATGCATGTTGTATTGTCGCAGTAGCGGCGGGCACCATTGGTCCTATCGGCTTCTTAGGCTTGCAAGTGAGCTACGCACTGAACGCACTGTTTGATATTCCTGATGGCTTCACGACGCAGCTTATCATCATCCTGTTCGCTATCGTTCTATACACATTATCGGCATTGAGCGGCCTTAACCGTGGAATGCAAATGCTAAGCCGTTACAACGTGATTCTGGCAATGGCATTGATGGTCTACATCCTGATCTTTGGCCCTACAAACTTTATCTTTAACGGCTACATCCAAGGTGTAGGCAGCATGATAGACAACTTCATCCCAATGGCAACATACCGTGGTGACGAAGGTTGGTTGAGCTGGTGGACAGTATTCTTCTGGGGTTGGTTCTTAGGTTACGGCCCAATGATGGCAATCTTCATCGCACGTATTTCACGCGGTCGTAGTATTCGCCAATTGGTATCAACCATCAGTCTTATTGCACCGTTCGTAACATGTTTCTGGTTCACCATTGTTGGCGGTTCTGGCCTTGCGTTTGAAATTGCAGACCCAGGCAGCGTAAGTAAAGCGTTCGAAGGCTTTAATTTACCTGGCGCGCTACTGGCAGTAACTCAGCAACTACCAATGCCAATGCTTATCTCTATTCTGTTCTTGATCTTGACGACGATCTTCATCGTAACGACAGGTGACTCAATGACTTACACCATCAGTGTGGTAGTCAGCGGTGAGACAGAGCCTAACGCAATTATTCGTACTTTCTGGGGTGTGATGATGGGGGTAACAGCATTGATTCTGATTTCCCTAGGTTCCGGCGGTATTTCAGCGCTGCAATCATTCATAGTTATCACAGCGGTACCGGTGTCCTTAATCTTGCTGCCATCACTTTGGAATGCGCCTCAAATCGCAATCAAGATGGCGAAAGATCAAGGCTTATAAAACATCAATGCCGGTATAAAGAAGAAAATGTAGAGATAAAGCTCTCTAAAAACTGAAGATAAACAAGGTGTGAGCCTTTGAAAGAAGGCTGATACAAGATTCCGGAAGGAAGATAAAAACCGTACTGGTGAAGATACACCGGGCGGCACGTATTTAGGTCAATCGATCTAGTCAGGACAAATAATAAGTGGCGAGTTCGCTTGCCTCGATAATATCAATAACGATTAAAAACGTGAAAGCTAACCAACATACTGTCGCTATATATGCTTCAAAAGACAGCAACGATCGGTTCTGAATGGCTAGCAAAATCCTATAACTATAAGGTGGTGAGCAAAATGGATGCACATCGTTCTACCTACACTGAATCAGCACTACGTGACGCAACGGTCGTCATGGCACCGGAAAGACTGGGTGCTATGCACCAAACACGCATCAGCTTCGTAAGAACTCTGATTCGTAAAATGGCGCAACAGCAATGGAAAGTGACTAAGCATGAATGGCAATTAGACGCTCAGGGCTTTGGTCATGTTATCTATAAGCTTGCGACGCCAAACCATGTTTATCATTTGGTTGTTTTCTGCGATGAGATTGCAGACGACGAACGAAATGACCGTGTAATTGCTGAAAAGTGGGACGTAACGTTTGCTCTGGTTCTTGGTGATGTTGATGTCACCCTACTTGAGAGACTTCGTGCGAATGTACCGCTACAAGAAGCAGGCCGTAACCCTAACAATGTGCTTGTTTTAGCGCGTGCCAACAAAAGTGTACGAGTGTTTGAACATATTGTTAGTCACTTGGCTAAAGGTGTTCAACCAACGCCAAAAGAGCTAGCGGAAGTTGGCTACATCCTACGAACCACAGCGGTTTATGGTAATGGTAAGTTTGGTATTGCTGACTTTAAAATCTTGGAAAAGAATCCAGATTTTAATCAATCGTTCAGTGCTCAAATGTGTGCTGTTTATATGCTGCGTGAGTTCAGCCTAGATTGGGTTCATTACCTAGCGGAGCAACAAGGCGGTGAACAAGCGATTACCTTGCACAGAGGCTTACAACGCTACCTAGGTGTGGGTAATGCCACAGGTTTAGGTATGGCGCCATATCTGATTAACCACCCAAGTATTGTCGATCAATGGATGACAACCCGTGAGCATGCATTAGCTGACGTGTTAGCTAATCACACGGATACGGCATTGATTGAGCCCCTACGTACATTAGTTAAAAAAGCGATTTGTCATTTAGAACAAGTTGTTACCATCAATGAAAATCAGCAAGAGTTGAACAAAACCGCTGTTGATGAGTTGAAACACGCAGAACAGTCACTAGAAGCTTCTGTAAACCATTGCGATACATGGGCGCAGTTAGTTGAACAATCTAAGCACATGAGTATGGAAGCCCAAGAAATCCTTATCTCATGCTTGATGGAATTGTACCCAGAATTAGTGGACGCCCATCAAGAGCAAATGAATTGTAGCGAAACACTCTCGCTTCCTAGTGGCAAAAAGATCCAAGACCTATTGGTTGTGTTAGAAGAAAAGTACCGTTGGGCGATCACGACTGACTTTACGAAAGCAGAAAATAACTACTGGTTCTGGTATCGCTCTCAGGACAAAGAAGAGCCAAGGCTCGGTGTTCGAGGCGAGGAACTCGGCGAAGAGCGCGAACTGCCGTTGGATATCGGCCGTCAAGCTTACCGTCTGTACCATGCTTTATTGCAATTCGCGCCAGAGCTTTCATTGGCTGAATTCCTTGTTAAACAACCGCAGCATCGTGCCATTGCGCGCCGTGTGTGGACGTTAGGTAACAAGGCGATGGGCGACATTCAAATGAACGTGCTGCACCAAGACTCGCCACCAATGCATTTGCTGCGTTGTAAGCTAGCGATGTTTGGAGCGACTAAGTTTGATCCTCGCTCAGACCGTTGGGTACGAGTGACGTTTTTCCAAGGTGCACCGTTGCTTGATGAAATTCATCAGGACGAATGGGTGTTCCCAATCTTACCAAGTGAAGCGGAGATCGCTGACTCAAATAAAGTTCCTACACATATCAACGCTCAACATGGAGGTAAATCGTTATGATCGTTTCTCACAATGAACTGGTAGCGGCCGTTAATAAAGCCTTTCTGGGTATGCGTCGTACATGTGGTGAAGCCGATGTGATAGCGAACATGGTGGCAGATTTACAAATGGTTGGCTTGGATGGTGTTCGTCATTTTAACAATGCGAGCAACTTTATGGGGCTAGAAGACGATTGCCCTGTAGACATCCAAGTGACAAGCGACAACACAGTTGAAGTGGACCTGCACAAGGCGAGCTTAGCGTGTCATCTTCCTGTGGTGATGGATTACGCCATTGAAAAAATGGTCGGTAAAAAGACGCTGAAAATCGAGCTAAACAACTGCCATAACCGTTGGTTAGCGTACAGTGAGCTTGTAAAACTGGCAGCGAAAGGCATCGCATGTACCGCACGTTGGGATAATGGCTCAAATCCTAAGAGCACCTTGTATGTGCTTAACCGTGGTTGCGTTGCACCAGAACTGTTTTTATCAGATTTGCCTCTGGCATCGGACGATCATATCCACAATATGACCATCGAGCTTTCCGTCCAGGATTTCGATATCGAACGTTTGTCAGATGGCTACCAAACACACATTGAATCGGAAGCGCTTTTCAAAACTCAAGAGAAAGCGTGGAACGATGGCATTGAAGTTGATGAGGCAGAGTGGGGCGCGTTGAAAGAAACCGCAACGGCCATTCTTGTTGAAAGCAGCCAGCGTTCGATTCAAGGTGCAGGGGAGCTAACGACTTCATAATTTGGTGCTTAGTGCTTAGTGCTTAGTGAATCGATAGCATTATTGATAACACACGCTATAACAGATAAAACCAAAGAGCTTAACGTATCCTCACCTCGTTAAGCTCTTTTTATTTGTGTCCCACTTTTGTTCTTCTTCTCAATAGATCACATCTTAAACCTTCTGTTTTGAAACAAGTTGTTACGCGTATAAAGCTAATTTGCCGATTTAATGAAGTACCTTCACATTCAGGTTAAACAAACGGTTTCATTTACAAGCTAGTATGCGTATCTTGCTAACTACGGTGCCAAAGGGTGCCATTTTTTTATTCGTACCAATGACTTTAGAATCAGATAAAAAGGAATGAAGCGTGCAAGCTAACTTTATTGATGGAACCACCCTGTATCGTCAGCACTCTTTCGAGTTGCCACTTGATTATCAAGCCAAAGATGGACAACAGATCCAAGTCTTCGCACGTGAGCTGGTTGATCTCGCTAAAGATGAGCAAGAGCTGCCGTGGTTGATCTACTTTCAAGGCGGCCCAGGTTTTCCTTCTCCACGGGTGAGTGGTCAATCGGGTTGGCTAAAGCGTGCATTACAAAACTACCGTGTTCTGCTTCTAGACCAACGTGGTACTGGCAACAGCACGGTTATCAGCCATGAAACTTTGGCGCATTTGTCTCCAGAACAACAAGTCGAATACTTAACGCATTTCAGAGCGGATAACATCGTTCGTGACGCTGAAGCGATTCGTGAACAGTTTGGTATTAAGCAATGGTCGACGATTGGTCAAAGCTTTGGTGGCTTCTGTACACTGAGCTATTTGTCACTGTTCCCACAGAGCTTGCAGCGTTGTTATGTGACGGGCGGTATTCCTTCTATTGAACGAGAAGCTGACGATGTTTATCGTGCGACTTACAAGCGTGTAGAAGACAAAAACAGAGCTTTCTTTGCTCAGTTCCCACAAGCACAAGCTATGTGTCGCGAGATCTCTGATTACCTGCTCAACAACGATGTGAGACTGCCAAACGGTCAGGTGTTCACAGTTGAACAGTTCCAGCTAATAGGTATTAATCTTGGTGGCGGCGAAGCAAACCTTCCAATGTATTTCACACTGGAGAGTGCGTTTGTTGAAGTGAACGGTAACAGACAGCTGAGCTACAGCTTCCTAAATCAAATGCAGCAAGAGCAGGGTTACTTAACTAACCCAATTTACGCAATCTTGCATGAATCGATTTACTGTCAAGGTACAGCGTCTAACTGGGCTGCACATCGTGTTCGTGAGCAGTACCCACACTTCAACTACCAATCGGGTAGTGAGTTCTGGTTTACCGGAGAAATGGTCTACCCATGGATGTTCGACCAACTAGAAACGTTGAAGCCATTGCGTGAAGCCGCCAATCTATTAGCTGAGAAATCGGATTGGGGTACTTTGTACAATGCAGAGCAGTTGAGCAAGAATACAGTGCCAATGGCGTGTGCCGTTTACGCCGATGACATGTACGTTGAGTTGGATTACAGCCGTGAAACATTGGCGAACATTCCTAACTCGAAAGCGTGGATCACCAATGAATATGAACACAATGGCTTGCGAGTAGACGGCGAAAGGATTGTCGATAAATTGATGACGATGGTTGAAGCGTTAGAAAATCTGCCAAAGTAATCAAGCTATTTGCACTAGAAACAAGATGCGTTAGAAGCTTTCTACTTTAGAAACTATCTACGTTAGAAATACGATACGCCAGAAACAAGAAAACGCTGCACCCATGCAGCGTTTTTTTATGTCATCGAACTATTCGATTTAAGGAACTAGGAGGGGTAGCCCTTGAAGCCATTAAGGTTGGATGACGATATCTTGATTTTCAGTGGTCGATAAGCTGGCGCGGTTCTGTTCGATAAGCTGAGCCGCATAAGAGGGAGTTACAGCTTGAATTTCGCCTTTTGAACGAATCGTTAATGCTTCCCACGCATGATCACGGTATTTGCCTGTTTGTGTATATTCAATAAGTACTCTCATGATTCTTCCATCCGATGTGTGGTTAACGTGCTACTAACATTAGCGCCATTATTGTGGTTACACACCTGTTAAAAATGGAACATAAGATTAACCAAATGAGAATACGTGTAACTTGAAAAACAGACCCAACTGCACTTATCTTCTTAACCGCGTTTATCGCAACTAACCGTATTTATCGCAACTAACAGCATTTATCGTAACCAACCTTACTTATCGTAAATAGCGTCCATAAAAAAACGCTGCACAATGGCAGCGTTAAAGTTGAGATAGGTTAAAGGTTGCTTAGCTGTTTTCTAAGCCAACAATCTTGCGTGCAGACATCACTGCACTATCCAAATCGGTCAATCTACCAGCACTTGCTGGACCAAGAACTGATGAATACAAAGCCAACTGCTTCTCAAATGATAAATCTAATTGGTTATATAGATTTTGGCGGATTTGAGCGTGTTGCTGTGGCTTTGCGCTCGATAGGCCTTCCAACGTATCGTAGATGAGTGTAGTTGTATCCATAACTGTCCTTAGTACATCTTTAGAAAATTTTGCATATTATGCACTTGGTGTCATCTTTGTTCTGCGAGATTGATCGCATTATGTGCAGCTCTGCTTAATTGTGTAATCAGTTAGTTACAATTGTGTTGTATGGCAAAGTATCGAAAACTTGGGTTTGGGCAAAAGAAAAGGAGACACAGTGGTCTCCTTTTGGCTTGTTAGCAAAGATAAAAGTTACGTGCTGTTCGCTGTTTATTGAGCCAATCGGCTACGCACAGCTACAGCGCCTATCGTATGTTAATGTTCTTATCTCGATTTTCGTACATTTCAGGCGTGGTGTGTAATCCACCCGCATAACCCGCTGCTTCAAGTGTTTCTCTTACCTCTCGAACATGTTCAGCCGTGACTGGTTCATTTCGGTCGCCAAGGTTTAAACGCACAAACGTGATTAACTCAGCTAAGCGTTGATCCGACAATACATCCTCGAAACTTGCCATCGGCATGAAGTTTCGATCTTTGTCGAGATAGGTAGGTTGCAAGCCGCGCACCGTTACCGCAATGGTGTTGAATGGGTCGCTGTGCATGATAATGCCATTATTCAACAGAGTAGGGGCGATTGGGTCGCGACCTTTACCATCGTCACCATGACACGCCCCACAAGTTTGACGATACGTGGTGTAGATTTCACTGGCATACGCAGCTTCATCAAACCCTTTAGGCTGTAACTGAACGGCATCACTGGCAATGGTGTTGTTGATGTCCCCACTGAGTAGGTAATAGGACATCGACTCGATATCTTCACGCGTCATCAAGCTTAGGCTGTTTTTCACTACATCAGCCATACCCGCAAAAGCGGTGCCTTTGTCTGAATGTCCGGTGTGTAAAAAGTCGGTGAGTGTTGCTTCATCCCAACCATCGACGTAGAGCTCATTAGCTGTGATATCAGGCGCGTTCCAACCGTCAATCAAGTTACCTTGGAAAATACGTTCTGGTATCAGTGCTTGGGCAATGTTTCTTGGCGTATGGCACTCCGAACAGTGACCAAGTCCTGCGACCCAATATTTGCCTTGTTGCCACTTATCGACATCCTCAATTTCTCCTTTGAGCTCTTCTGGTACTTCATAATCAATAGGGTCTGTATCCATAAATACGATGTTCCAGCCAAGCAAACCTAAGCGAATATTGGATGGAAACATCATGCTGTTGTCATCATTGCGTCGTGGCACGGCAGTGATTGACTGCATGTATTCCCACAAATCGACCATGTCTTGGTCGGTGAGGTATTGATAAGAGGTGTAGGGCATTGCAGGGTACAGGTAACCATTCTTACCTTTACCTGCAACTAACGCAGCTCGGAAATCGTCGAAGTCATAAGTCCCGATCCCTTCGGTGGTGTGTGGCGTTATGTTGGTTGAATACACGGTACCGAAAGGGGTCACAAACGGTAGGCCTCCAGCAAAGGGTTCGCCACCTTCTGCACTATGACAAGCCACACAGTCACCGGCATAAGCGAGATATTCTCCGCGCTCAACAGATGACGCTTTCAAACTCGCGAGCCTTTGTTGCTCTACGTCACCAGCGTGTCGGATATAAGCCCCAAGCGCGAGTATCTCGTTCTCACTGAGCTGCTCATCAAACGCAGGCATTAGGTTGTTCAAACCGTAATTGATGGTGTGCTGAATCTCTTCAATACTCCCTCCGTGAAGCCAGATATCATCGGAAAGATCAGGTACGCCAATCGCTGGGTTAGCGACAGCACCATCGGCATGACAAGACGAACAGTATTGGACGAACAAGGTTTTACCGAGCTCGACTTTAATCTCCGGCACATCGGTATGACGTTGGTTGAGGGAGGCTAGATAGTAGGAGACTTTTGCCACCTCGTCTGGGCGCATGATTTCACTCCAACCCGGCATCGCTCCATTTCGCCCTTTGGCAATCGAATGGGTCACAGCTTCATCACTGCCGCCGTATAACCATTCTTGGTCGATAAGATTAGGGAAGTGTTTCTGACCTTGTGCATTATCTCGGTGACAAGCGGCACAGTGAGTTTGGAATAGAATCCTACCGCTGTTCACGATCTCTGGGACAGCAGCTAATCCCTCTAACGTGGTTTCGCTGGTTTGTGCAAATTGCTCATTGAGAGTGGTGGATGGTGAACTGAGCTTATCGTCGCTTTGTTCCCAATCGACTAAGCCTTCCCATTCTCCAAGCCCGGGGTAGAGCACCAAATAACCCGCAGACAAAAGAAATGCCACTGCATAACTGATAAATAACAGCTTAGGTGGAGGCGCATCTTTCTCTTCAATACCATCAAAGGTGCCAATGGTGTGGTCGTGATCGGCCTTGTGATTGCTACGCCAGTATTTAACGACAACAGACACCATCAGAACAAAGAATATTAAGGTTAAGAGTACCGCCCATAGATTCCAGAATGTGCTCATTGTGATACCTCCTGTGACGTATCTTTACCCAGGCTTTGTAAATAGCGAATCAGAGCTTCACCTTTGGTTTTGCCTCTTACTTGCAAACGGGCATCACCAATTTCTTGATCGGTATAAGGCACACCTAAGGTACGTAACACTTCCATTTTGGCGCTAATATCATCGCCAGTCAGAGTCTGCTCAAATAGCCACGGGTAAGAGGGCATGATCGAGGTCGGTACGACTTTTCGAGGGTCAATTAAGTGAATAGCATGCCATTGGTCAGAATACTTTCTACCTAAGTTAGTGAGGTCAGGACCAGTACGTTTAGAGCCCCACAAGTTAGGAAACTCATAGATATCGTCTGCTTCTTGGTTCGGGCGACCATTACGCTTCACTTCTGGCTCTAGAGGGCGAACCATTTGTGTGTGACAAACATGGCAGCCTTCACTGATGTATATGTCTCGGCCTGCTAACTCAATCGGTGTGAGAGGCATCGCTAAGCTGCCTTTGGCAATATCATCGCCACGGACAATGCTTGGCACTACCCAGACCAATAAAGAGAAGGAGGCCACGACAACAGTGGTCAAAATTAAAATGACGATTGAATGTGTAAAGTCTTTACTCATCATTTAAGCTCCTTCATTAACAGTGTGTTTAGCATCATTTGTTACGGGCATACGAACCGTTTTGTACAAGTTGAAAGCCATTAAGAACAATCCAAGTACAAACAGCGCGCCACCAAAGAAACGCATGAATAGCCAAGGTGCTTTAAAGTCCATAGCTTCTACAAAACTGTAAATCAGTTCGCCATTTTCATTTTGAGCGAGCCACATATATCCCTCGCCGATGCCTGCGATCCAAAGTGCTATTGCATAGACGGCGACGCCAGCATGAGCAAGCCAAAAGTGCCATTTAATCAGTCGTCGTGACCATAGATCGGTTTGGCCCCATAAGCGTGGAATGAAGTAGTAAAAAACCGCTATCCCTGACATCCCAACCCATCCGAGAGCCGCGGAATGTACGTGCCCGATGATCCATTCGGTGTTGTGTGCCACCATGTTGAACCAGCGAATAGCGAGTAGCGGACCTTCGAATGTTGCCAAGCAGTAGTAAAGAATCGCTGAGAAAAAGAATAAAAGAATGTAGTCGGACTTCAGCTTTTCTTTATTTTGTAGGAGGGTCATTGCGCTATTGAACGCGCCTGCCCAAGAAGGGAGCCACAGGATCAAAGACATAACGATGCCGATGTTCTGAATCCAGATGGGAACAGAAGAATAAACCAAATGGTGCGTTCCGGCCCACGTGTAAAAGCCGACCAAGCCCCAGAAATGGATCACAGACAAACGGTACGAGTAGATAGGTCGATCCGCCGCTTTGGGTATGAAATAGTAGTTCATGCCAATCACACCAGCGGTCAGCAAGAAACCGACGGCATTATGTCCCCACCACCATTGAACAATCGCATCTTGAGCGCCTGCAAACACAGAGTAGGACTTCATCGCCAACACAGGCATCGCGAGGTTGTTCACGATGAAAATCATTGCAACGACGATAATGAATGCAGCAAAGAACCAGTTAGCCACAAAGATATGGCTGACCTTTCGTTTAGCAAGGGTGCCAAAGAACAACACCGCGTACAGCACCCAAACCAACACAATCATCAAGTCGATTGGCCATTCAAGCTCCGCATACTCTTTTGAGGTAGTGTGGCCTGCGGGTAAGGAAATGACCGCAAGTAACAGGATGAATTGCCAGCCCCAAAATACCATCCATGAAAGGCTTTTGTTGAACAAGTCACAATGGCCTGTTCGCTGGGCAATGTACAAAGACGTCCCCATCAAGATATTCACGACGAAGCCGTAAATTACTCCAGAGGTATGTAGCGGACGCAGTCGACCAAATTGGAAATACTGAGAATCAAAGTTTAAGACTGGCCAATATAATTGCGCGGCGAGAATCACGCCGATGATCATACCTACAATCGCCCACACTAAGGATGCAATGATGAAGTACTTCACGACCTTAATGCTGTATTGCGTTGTCACTTGTTCCATAACAAGGCTCCTTGCCTAGAGGTTTTGAATCGCTGACTTAATTTGAATCGCTGAGCGAGCCTGCTTCGTTGCCGAGCACAGAATAGAAATAGGAAATGTCACGGATGTCTTGGTCTGAGAGCGTGTCGGCTTGTTGTTGCATGAGAATCGCTAAGCCACTGGTTCTTTCTCGAGTCTGGTAATCTTTCAATGAAGAGATGAGATAACCCACTTTTTGACCGCGAAGGTTCGGGTAGGGATCTTGTGTTGAGATGCCATCAGCGCCATGACAGGTCATACACACTTTAGCTTTTTGTTTACCTAATTCGAATTGTTCTTGATTAACTTCAGCAGAAACAGGAAACATGACCAGCGTCATTACTAGGGTAGAAAGTGTCGCCATGGGGTTAAATTTTTTTATATTCAAACTCATTCTCGATTCCCTTGATTATGAAATGAGTAAGCTTTCTAAGATCAATACACGAGATCAACTGGTGAAGTAGAAACGACTGGAACTCGTTATTAAGTCTCTTAAAGCTGCTTACTTTCGATTAAAGGTTATGCAGCAACCAGCATTCTCGCCACTGACTTACTCATATTTATTGTTAATTTTGTTGTTTGATACGTATTCATAAGGCTGATTGGTTTACTTACGCAGAGTAAAATACGAGTTTTTCTTACTAACCAGTCGAGAAGAAATACGTCAAGCGGGTAGGGAGCGCTGAACGAGAGCGGTGATGGAAGAGACAGAGAAACGGCGAAGTTATTGAAAAACAGCGAGGTGTAGGAGCATTCGGAATAAAGTGATACCAATCAATCTGAGTGGTATCGGTACAAGTTAAATGGTCAATTTATACTAGACTCAATTTAGTGACCTTTTAAATGGAGTTTAGAATGAGAACTGTATTCTTGTTGATGCTTTGGCTTTGCTCGTTTTCGATTTTTGCAGCCTCAGAGTTAACGGTTTTCGACCACTCTGGGCAAAAGCATGGTTTTAGTAGAGAGCAACTCCTGTCACTTCCTCAGACAGAAATTACTACCACCTTGCCTTGGGTCGAGGGTCTGACCGTTTATAGTGGTGTGACGTTACAAACGGTGCTTGGAAATATGGATTTACCGATATCATCACAAGTTACTTTTGTGGCATTGAATGACTATAAAATTGCCGTGCCCAAAGAAGATTTTGATACCTATGAACCCATCATTGCGATTAAAAAGAATGGGGAGTTTATGTCTGTGAGAGAGAAAGGCCCGTTTTGGTTGATTTACCCACTCTCTGCGAATCCTGAGACTAATACCCCTGATTTCCATGCCAAGATGATTTGGCAGATTCGTGATATTCACCTGTAGAGGCTAATTATGAAGAAGCTGTTGTCTATGGCCGCAATCAAAGTCGTTGTTTTGTCTTTGGCCGTGGTTGTTCTATCCGTCAATATCTACAGCGTTACTCGAATTAATGACATCAACAAGAGCTTTTCTAATCGCCAAAATGAGGCAACATGGTTTGTTTTCCAATTGGTAAAGGAATACGCGAATTTCTTGATGGTGAGCCGTTCGGATAATCTCAATTACGACGATTTGTGGTTAGCCTATGATATTACGTGGAGCCGCTTTGATATTCTGATCAACAGTACCGAATCTTCTAACTTCATTAAATCTGCCAACTTCAAACCTTATTTCACCGGAGAGTTTGAGAAATTTAAGTCGCTAGAATCCTCAATTAAGTTGGTGAATCAAGGCGCTTTGCCTAAGGAATCACTGCAGAAGAAAATTGATATTTGTTACAACACGCTGGTCGAATTTATTAACGAAAAGTTTCGACTTCAAAGCCCGGTTATTGAAGAAAACACCACAATGGTCGACAAGTTGGTGATGATGCATCAGATAAGCAGCGTATTTCTGGTGTTGCTACTGCTTGTGACAGGAGCGATTTTTTACGTCGACTTTGCAATCAAACGAAAACTTCATTCTACCGACTTCATTACTGGCTTTCGCAATCGAGTCTCGCTCATGCAGTTTGTTAAGAACAGCTATCCAACAAACGGTAATTTCGACCTTTACTTTGTAAGAATCAGAAACCTTAGTGAGATAAACCAAAAGTATGGACTTGAATATGGAGACTTGGTGGTGAGTTCAGCTGCTAAGTCCCTGACGGCAAAGGTACCGGAAAGTACTATCTCGTTTCGTAGTAGTGGCAGTCAGTTTCTATTCTTCATTCCTGAGCAATTGTACACAAGTGATGAGATACAGGAAAAATTCAATGACGTGCTCAAGGATTATATCTCTGCGGGGAATTTAGAATTGATGATTGACGCTGTAGTCAGGCATAAGAAGAACATCAGCTCTAAAGATATGATGGAGCTACTAACGACAATGCAGAGTTAATCCCCGCATCAGCGATAAGTTAGATCATTAGGTTTTGTTGACTGTACGCTCACCATTCTCCCGCTTCACTATCATGGCTTTTGCCATTCTTTATTTGCCTCCTCATTCAATGTGCAGCCAATAGAGAGCTCCTGCTCTGATGAAGATAGTTCTACTACTAGTTATAGCTATAGTGGCTTTCCGCGCTTGAATAGGAAGAGAGGCTTTGAGGTTTAGGTTTAAGGTTACTGCTTTTGAGTGAGTGCAACGATTCGCTCGTTAGATCTCGAACTGCTAACAGACTGCGGGTTTAAAATTGCTTGCGGGTTATGGTTTCGAACAAACTCGATGAATTCCAGGTAAGTGAGTGGCTGACTGAAGAAGTAGCCTTGTATTAGGTCACAGTTGGCTTTTCTGAGGTAATGATACTGTTCTATCGACTCAACACCTTCTCCGACGACTAGCGTGTCACAAGAGTGGCCTAAGTTAACCATAGATTCGACCATCTTGCGGGCGGCCTTGTCGTCTACCATGTTATCGATAAAGCTCTTATCAATTTTGAGCTCATCCACAGGGTAGTGGAGAAGTTGGTTAAACGCTGTGTAGCCCGTACCAAAATCGTCAAGGGAGACCTTTAAACCTAAGCTTCTGAGGCTCTCGATAGTCTGCACCGTAAGCTTGGTACTTTTCACGTAACTGGTCTCGGTAATCTCTATAATAATGTTGCCAGGTGGCACTTGATAACGTTCGAGTACTTTACGGATGTTGTCGGCAAAATTACGGTTGTAGAGCTCCATCGCCGAGATATTAATTGACAGAGTGCCCTTGTATTTATGAAGTTCTGAAAGCTCTTTATAGCTTTTGATCGCGGTGCCAATGACCCACATGTCGAGCCTGGCAATAAGGTTACTCTTTTCTGCAACTGGGATAAATTCTTCTGGCCCCGCATCGATATCGAATAAGGCTGGGCAACGAATCAGGCACTCCGCGCCATCTATCTGAAGTGTCTTGGCGTTAAAAATAGGCATAAAGCGAAGTTCAAAGTTGTCACTTTCGCAGCACTCTAAGAGTCTTTTCTCTACAACGTCATGGCGTTCCAAGGTATGCAACAACTCTTCGCCATAAACAATACGACTTTCGCCATCACTATGAGACTTCGCATTAGCTAACATTTCATCGATGCATCGGTGCCAAATCTCATCGAACTTTGGCGTGTCGAGCGGTAAAACACCTGTTGCGAGTGATAATCGAAACCCATAGTAGTCAAGGAAGGTGGTGCCAGTCAGCGTATTGTTGATGTTCTCAATTTCTTCGTTTATCACTTGGTTCTTACCCATCTCCAAGATCGCGATAAACTGATTCCCTCCCAGTCTGGCTAAAGAGTAATCACTGCAACTAAAGCCCAAAGAGGCTTGTTGGTTTTGTAGTGTCTCTTTCAGTGCTTTAGCTAAGCTTATCAGTACATTATCACCAACTTTTGCCCCGTAGAGATCGTTAATTTTACGAAAATCGATGATGTCCCAACAAACCACATAGCAGTGTGGGCTCATCGAGCTTTTTAGTCGTACATCAAGGTGTCTGATGAAAGAGCGTCGGTTAGCTAGCTTGGTGAGTTGGTCGAATTCGGCTTCGAACTTCAACTCTGTTAATGAGTCTATGTACGCGTTCTTTAAACCATCAACTTCACTTTGCCCTGATGAGCGTTTGAAGTATCTAAGTTTGAGCCCGCCGATCGATATCTCTTGCAGTAAGTCTTTAAGCGGGCGCACGAGTTGGTAACGTACCACTAAATGTACGATCAACATGATCGTAAAGAGAGTACCAAAGCCACCTAACAAGGTTTGTTTAGCGATGATGGCTTTCTCATGGTTGAACTTTTGTTCTCGAATATTTACTTGCGCGATGAGATGTCGGCTGGTCATCTGCACATTGATATTATCTTGGGTTTGCTCAATTGATTTGATAACGAATTGGGTATTTTCAATGTTGGCAGCGTCTGAGGATGGCTCGATTAAGAACTGAATATTGTCATCGTCATTGTATTTGATTAGCAGGCTAGAGAGTTGCATCAGAGGCCCGTCAGCAATCAAGATGTAGCGATTTAAACTGTTACTTGCACGTTTGTCTTGAGGAAGGAGGTAAGGGTCAATTGCTGCAACATACGAGTATCTGAGCTCTCCACTGATCGAGATATAAGAGAAGCCTTCGTAGGAGAGTTCATTTTTGCTGATTAACGAGGTGTATATATCGAAGACTCTTTCGTAAATCTTGTCAGGGATCTTTAACCCCTCGAAAGGATCGGCTCTGAGAGTCGAAAGCGTTAATTTGAACTTAGGGTCCATGATATAAACATTGCGTTGCCCAAATTGATTGACGTGATTCTGGCTTAATACTCGGAGTACTCGTTTTTCCAATAGCGATAGAGTCGTGTAGTCGCCAGGGTTTTGAATGTAGCGGAGGAACTGCAACGAAGAACCGATATCTTTAACTAGTAAGGACAAGCCGAGCTGCTCGTATTCCGCCGCGACTAAAGCGGTGTTCACATCAGATTGCACCTTGTCCAAATACATGTGCTTAGCATGATTTGATGCGAAGTTGTACATCACGATTCCTGCTATCAGGAGCACAAATGTCAGCGTTGGTAAAAGTACAAAATAGAGCTTCTTCAATACTGGCATGAGTTATCTCAAACTGTCGACAATACGATTGCGAATTTGAATGCTACTCGGTTCTAACGGCTGATAAAGGTAGCTGCGATCTAATACTTCTTTATTCGGGAAAAGCTCGGGATCGTTTTGATACTCCTGAGAAGTGAGTGCTTTTGCTTTTGAACTTGGCGTTGCAAACCATGAATCCATTGCGTTTTGAGCGGCGATTTCGGGTTGCGATAAGAAGGAGAGAATCGTGGTTGCCTGTGGAGATCGCTCTCCGTTGTTAATTGCAGCCATACACTCTAACCATAAGGTTGTTCCTTCTAGAGGCACTGTGTAGGCCCAAGATGCCTCAGGTTCGGCATCATTAAGCACATAGCTGTCACCTGAGTATCCGTAGGCGAGGTCGATGTTGGCTAAGTGTTCGGGATGACGAATATAATCGACAACGTATTCATTACTTTCAAGGTGAGGCTTCTGTGCTTGTAGCGTTTTGTAAGCGACTCGAAGTTCTTGTTCGTTGTTGGTAAACGGCTCAAATTGATTCATCAGAAGCGCAGCACTCACCAAATCCGTAGGCTCATAATACATGCTGATTCGGCCGCTGGTTTTGGTTTCAGGGTCTAGAAGAGCGCCCCAAGACTTGGGAGTCTCAACTTTTCCGCTTCGGTATAAGATGCCGGATGTCCCCCAAGCGTAGGGGATTCCATATTCGCCACACCCATCCACCCATCTTGAGTCAAAGTTGCTTGAAAGGGATTGCTGCAAGTCGCTCAGGTTGTGGAATAAGTTCTGTTTAGCCAGCGCTTTCAGTTTAATACTTTCAATGACAACCAATTCAAACGCACCTCGTCGTTCACTCAATAGCACTTCATCACGAATGGACTCGTCAGAAAAATATTGCTGCTTTAGTGAGATGCCGTAGGTATCACTCAACTGGGTAACGACGCTGTCAGATAAAAATTCATCCCAATTGTAGAGATAAATATCATGCTGCTGGCCAAATACAGGGCTAGCCAAAAAGGATGTTGACGCAAGTATTGATACGCAAAACGCTTTCACTGACGGATTCCCTTTCGTACGTGATAACTAAATCGTAGCCCAAAATTTGCGACATGATTTAAATTTAGGCACTTAATTTAACTTCAACTTCATGCATTTCATGCAAATAGCAACTTGCTACTCCTACTTGATACCGAACCTTTATCGTGTGAGGCAAGGATGACTCCGTCGTATCGTATTCAACACAAGTACGTATTCCAGTTTATTGTCCGTGAATGGATTATTTAAATTAATATTCATCATAATATCCATTCTTACAAGTTATTAAGCATTAAATAATGATGCGGTGATTACCTTTTTCGGGTTTTCGCTCGTATTAATCGTCGTTATTCCTTTGTTTTGCCATCGCGATTTACTCTTATGTTCAATGTTCTTTTATCCCTAAAAACACTTCTATAACGTTTTGTTTATCATTTGTTTCGTTTCTCAATAAGTATCGATAAAGTTGTTGCTAAAGACTTGTAGCACAAGGTGATTGTGCTTATTGTGGGCAGCAATATCTAGGTTATGTCCCAACGAGCCATGATTGCCGGTTTGGGAAATGTTGTGCATTTAGGAGCCATTGTGGATTTAGAGATATATCAAGTAGATTCGTTTACAACTCAAGCGTTTAAAGGGAACCCTGCCGGGGTCTGTATCTCCAAAGAGCCGTTGGATGAGTCGTTAATGTTTTCAATCGCTGAAGAGATGGCGGTATCTGAAACGGCTTTTCTCGCGCTTAACACTATGACGCTTAAATGGTTCACTCCCGGAGTCGAAGTGAAGCTGTGTGGACATGGCACACTGGCAACGGTTCATGTGATGAAAGAACAAGGACTGCTTGAGACAGGTGATAAGGTCGTGTTTAACACCTTATCTGGGGAATTATCTGCCGCCGTTTGTGAATCGTCTATCGAGCTTGATTTTCCTAGTACACAGCTATCATTGCGTTCTGAACCCAACCTCACGCTGCTTGAACACCTAGGTTTAGATCCGCATCAAGTAGTTTCATTCAGAGAATTTGACTCTAAGCAGTTAATCGAAGTTTCCAACGAACAAGTGTTATTGGAGCTTTCACCAAACTTTGATGCGTTAAAAGGTATTCAAGGGCGAGGTGTAGTGGTGACAGCATTGGCAGCAAATACGGAACTTGATTTTGTTTCTCGCTACTTTGCACCTTGGGTTGGGGTTAATGAAGATCCTGTGACTGGCTCGGCACATTGCGCATTGACGCAACACTGGGCAGAAAAGCTCAACAAAAGCAGTTTCAGTGCTTATCAGGCGTCTCGTCGTGGTGGCTATATGTCGACTGAATTATTGGCTAATGGGCGAATAAAGTTAATCGGCTCTGCGACCACTGTGATTAGTGGTGTGTTGAAGCTTTAGATTTTTATAGAAGCTTTAGAGCGCTGTTTGCTCTGTTTTGTTGTAACCGCCTAGTATGTTTTATTCGATTATTCACCGTGAAAGAAGCGGCTAGGGCGGAATGTTATTATTGAAGGAATCACCGTGTCTGCCTTTTATCTTTCCCAAGTATTAGTCGCGATAGCCATTTGTTTTGATCTTCTGTCATTCCAATTCAAGGAAAGGAAGAAAATCGTCACTTGTCTGTTCTTTGCTGGCGTTCTTATTTCGAGTCACTTTATCCTTCTTGAACAATGGACAGCGGCGAGCTTAATGACGATTGCCACGATTCGCTATTTGACGAGCGTATTTTCTACCTCGTCTAAGTTTAAATATTTGTTTTCTTCGATGTCGGTGGTCGCAACCGCAGTGACTTACTCAGGGCTGACCAGCATATTGAGTTGCTTTGCCTCCGTATTTCAGACCTTTGCAGCCTTCAATAAAGATGACCGTCGATTAAGAGAATTGATGATCATCGGAACCAGCTTTTGGTTGGTTCACAATTATTTAGTTGGTTCGCCAACAGCGGTTGTTATGGAGGCGCTGTTTATCTGCAGTAACTTGGTGGGCTATTACCGTTTTTACTTCAAAAAGAGTGCCGCTGCTTAGGTTTACAGTACAGCTAAGGCCCAAGTTGTTAATCAATTCAATGCTAGCTAGGAGAGCTTGATGCCAAACATTTACAATGATGTTCCTTCATCAATACCCAATGAAATATTCAATGACCTGATTGCCAACGACAGTGTTCGAATTGAAAGAATATTGTCGCATGGACACAGCTCCCCGGAAGAGGGTTGGTATGATCAAGATGAGAATGAATGGGTGATGGTGATAGAAGGTCAAGGCGTCATCGAGTTTGAAGATGGACGCGTTGTTACCTTGTCTAAAGGGGATTACACCAATATTGCTGCGAGAGAAAAGCACAAGGTTATTGGCACAGATAAAGATACGGTGACGATCTGGTTGGCTGTGTTTTATCGTTGATATCTTGCTCTAGATCTGAGGCTGCTGAATTTGAATTATAGAGCCTGCTGATTCAGCGGTTTATTTGCACCTCAGAAAGGATTTAAGACAAAAAGGAGTATGTCGTGGTTAGAATTCGAAACTATCAAGCGAGTGATGATAAAGCACTGTGGGAGATCTTCTTTCATACCGTACGTAACGTCAATGTTCGAGATTATTCTCAACAGCAAGTCGAAGCTTGGGCACCCAGTAGCTTTGACTTTGCGTTATGGCAAAAGCGTATGAATGGGTTACAACCCTTTGTGGCTGAACTCGATGGTTGCGTAGTTGGCTATACTGACCTGCAACCAAGTGGCTTGATTGATCACTTTTTCTGTCACCACGAATATCAAGGGAAGGGGGTAGGGAAAGCGTTGATGGAACATGTTTTCACTGTGGGTCGAGTTCGTGGTATATCGAGATATTTCTCTGAAGTAAGTATTACCGCAAGGCCTTTCTATGAGCATCTTGGTTTTAAGGTGGTGAATGAACAGGAAGTCGAAATGCGTGGTGTAAAGCTGACCAATTACGTGATGGAAAAGGTAGTTGAAGATAGAAAAGTCAGTTGAATAGGCGGGCTAGTGTTCGTAGGGATACAGAAACCGAGTTTGAAATATTAATGAACCTTTTTAAGGATAACTTTTCCTGATCTATTGATATTGTCGATGAGTTCAAATTGTGTGCAAGATAATTTGTCTAATCTAAACATTGAATGAATACAAGGAGTGTTGTTCATGAGTCATGTGAGTAGATCTAAACTATATACATTGGTGTCGATGTTGTCCTTCGCTGTTGGCGTTCTTGCCTTAGATGCTGGGGTGTCGGGGCTATTTCCTCTCTTTGTTGTCGTCATCTCATTCTTTTCATTTGTCATCAACTCGTTTCTTTGTTTGTTCGGAGGTAAACGCGAAGATGGCTTTGATGCCTATCAAAAAGCAAATCAGACTCGGTCGCGAGCACTGGTCAAAGGCTTAGAAGACTCGAACAAATAAACCTATGCCTTCAGACGAACGGTAATCTCATTTTTGACACAGTTTTCACCTGCTTTTTGTTCTCTTATTCAAGAAAAATCATCTCTTTAGAGATAATATTCACTTCAACTAATATCAGTGAAGGAAGTAAAGTGGGTATTGAAGCTTTAGCGTTTGTGATGGACGCATTAATCACCGCATGTTGTATGTACATCGCCTCTAAAATGTCTTTCGTGGTCGCAGATTTTAAATCCCTTCTTACTATTGCTGTTATCGTTGCTCTGGTGTCATTGATTCCAACAGTAGGTTGGGTGTTAGGGTTGATTCTGTTTGTGTTCCTACTCGGGAAAGCGACGCACTCTAGTATTGGTGACTGCATCTGGGTAGTGGTCTTCACGAAGGTGGTATCGATGGCGGTCTTTCTGATATTCGGGCGCTTGTTTATGTAATCCGGGTTCTTGCTTATATAAAGGCAGGTTCGGCTAGTTTGATACCGATCTTAACTTGGTATTTAAACGTCAAAAGGGTGTGAGCCTGTCACACCCTCTAAGAACCTTTGATTTGTGTTCATCTTTATTATTTAGGCAGTAATACAGCATCAATCACATGGATAACACCATTGCTTGCTTCAACATCTGCCATCACGACCTGCGCTTTGTTGACCATCACGTTGCCGTGATCAATTCCTACCATTACCGCTTCGCCTTGCACTGTTACGGCACTATCAAGTTTCATCACTTCAGACGCCATTATTTTCCCTGGCACCACATGATAGGTCAGTACTGCAATCAGCTTGTCTTTGTTTTCTGGCTTCAACAGCATATCAACCGTTCCTTCTGGTAGCGCAGCGAACGCTTCATCCGTTGGCGCAAACACTGTGAAGGGACCGTCACCTTTCAATGTTTCAACTAAGCCTGCCGCTTTTACCGCTGCTACCAAGGTGTTGAAAGAGCCGTTTTCAGCCGCCACGTCAACGATATCTTTCTTCATTCCGTGGTGATCAGCGTGAGCAAAAGCCGTAAAAAGAAGCGTCGCAACTAGCACTGACATGGTTTTGATCAATTTATTAAACATATTGTCTTCCTTTGAGTTTTGTCCGTTATTTTCGAGAGGTATTACGAAAGCCCAATCGTGATAGATCAATTTGTTGTGTCTTTGAGTGAATGGTTAGCGATATCGACAGCGTCAAGCGAATAAATTTATGTTGTCAAATGCTTGTTATAATTCCATTTTGATGCTTATAGTTATTTGATGCTTATTCAAGTAATGGATGTGAATATGAGGTTTGTTTTACCAGTAGTCTTTTCTGCATTGGCTTCAATACCTGCATACAGTGGTCTTGCTCCAAGTGAAGGTTTCAGCGGTAATTTCAGTGTATTGGCCGGTTTCTACTCTGACAGTAGTAATTTGAGTACTGAACAAGATTCGAATCAAGCCACCAACACCCAGGAAGGGGAGAGTGAAAACCAAGGGCTACTCGGCTTTTTGGGTACTGTTCAATATACTTTTGGCGAATCGCTGACTCACCAAGTGTATGCGGGTACGACACGAGAGGATATTGCAACAGGTACCATCGCGTTTGAGATCGGTTATAGATACCAACTTTCTGGTGGCACTATATTAGACTTTTCTGTTCTTCCTACGCTTATCTCGGGTAAGGCTTGGACGGATCCGTATGCTGTTGGCGTTAATCGAAATGAAACGGATGTGAAAGGTAATGTAGGACGACTGCAGCTCACTAATATCGGTGGAACTGGTTTTCGAACGGATCTCGCATTTGGGCAATCAGATGTTGATGAAGAGCTATCTGGTAGCCAAGGCTTATCTCCGGAAGATACTGTGCTGCTGGATAGGGAAAGAACCTATGTGTACGCCAAAGCAGGATACCGCTTTATCTTACCAAACCACGCAGGTCTATTTGTTCCTTCAATGGTGTATTTCCACTCAGACGCAGAAGGAGGAGCACTCAGCTTCGATAGTTATGGTATTGAATTAAACTACGCGAAGAGAATCGGTCGTCATGGTTTTGTTGTCACCCTAGATGCAAGTGATCGTGAATATGATGAGTCGAATCCAATTTACGGGCAAGTACGTGAAGAGAATGAATTCGGTGCATTCTTAGCTTATGAGTTTGGTGGTTTGATGGGCTATAAAGATTGGGCGTTCATTACTTTACTGGGTTTAAGAAGCATAGATTCTAATATCGATTTCTATAACTCCGAGCAAGTATTAGCGAGTGTGGGTGTGGATTATAAATTCTGATATTCACACTATTTTAAAAATACTCATCAAAGCAGAAGTTTAAGTTCAGTCTTACTATTTGTTTAATTATTTCGGGCACTTACACCTTTAAAGGTTGTAGGTTCCCGTTGCTATCCGTAATATGAAAATTAGCTTATGGATAGAAATAATAGGATAAGGAAGCGCTTTGGAAATACAAATTAGACATTTAGAAGCAACGGATAGCCAAGATATTTTCGATATTTATCGCCGCCCTTCAGTTTCAGAAAACACCTCACAAAAGCCTTATCTTAGTTCTGAACAAGTGGAGCGACTGTTTGGTCATTCAGACCATTTCACTCTGGTTGCGGAAGTCTCCGGCAAAGTAGTGGGTCACATTACTTTATTCATGACCACCAAGGTAAGAGACAGGCACTGCGCTGGTCTTGGTATTGCTATTCACCCAGATATGCATGGTAAAGGGGTCGGTAAGGCGTTAATGCAAGAAGCGATCAATCAGGCGGATAACTGGCTTAATCTCGTGCGTCTTGAGTTAGAGGTTCATGCCGATAACCACGCCGCTATTGCTTTGTATGAACGTGTAGGCTTTCAGTTAGAAGGCACAAAAAGACTCAGTACGTTCAAAGCGGGTAAGTACATCGATATGTTGCTGATGTCGAGAATACGACCAGATTACCGTTGAGATCGAACCAAACAGGTTCCTGCTTTAGAAATCGGTTAATGAGCAATTGATTAGTGAAATTCCCATTAAACTCTGTATAGTAGCAACCGTTTGCTTCGTATAACCCCAATGATATGGTTTGGGGGTCTCTACCAGCTCCCGCAAAGTGCTGATTACGAAGGGTTTAGATCACAATAGTGTTCTTACTCTTTGTAATGGCGTTCAAGAAAACCTCCTGTCTATTATTCAGAGTAAGTGCACACCTAAAATCCATAGTAGGTGAAATATGAACGCATTTATTCAAGGGCTCCCAAAAGTAGAGTTGCATTTACACATTGAAGGTTCGCTCGAACCTGAGTTACTTTTCCAGCTTGCTCAACGCAATGGCATTGAGCTGCCTTATTCATCCCCAGAGCAACTAAGACGCGCATACGAATTTGATGATTTACAGTCATTTCTGGATATCTATTATCAAGGTGCTGATGCACTGCGCACAGAACAGGATTTCTACGACTTAACATGGGCTTATCTAGAACGCTGTAAAGCCGACAATGTTATCCATACTGAGATTTTCTTTGATCCTCAGACACATACCGATCGTGGCATTGCATTCGACACCGCTATTAACGGCATTCATCGTGCGCTTGAACAGGGCCATAAAGAGTTGGGCATTACCTCTCAAATCATCGCATGTTTTCTGCGCCATTTATCTGAAGAGAGCGCCATTCAAACGTTCGCAGAGGTATTGAAGCATCAAGATAAGATCGTCGGGGTTGGACTGGACTCTTCTGAATTAGGACACCCACCAGAGAAGTTCAAGCGTGTATTCCAACAAGCAAAACAAGCGGGCTTCTTGACGGTGGCGCATGCAGGAGAAGAAGGGCCGGCTCAAAACATTGTCGATGCGATTGAAATGCTCAGCGTGAGTCGAGTGGATCATGGTGTCCAGTGCATGACAGACGAAGCTCTAATCGAAGAGCTGATTGAAACCAAAATGCCACTGACGGTGTGCCCACTGTCGAATATTAAATTGCGTGTATTCGATGTGATGGAAGACCACAACATTGTCGAACTGCTCAGAAAGGGTGTGGCTGTAACGATTAACTCGGATGACCCTGTTTATTTTGGTGGTTACATGTCGGATAACTTTAATGCGGTGAGCAAAGCTCATGAGATGACGCATCAGGAGTTAGCGCTGTTTAGTTTGAATGCGATAGACGCGAGCTTTATTGAAGCGCCATTGAAGCAGCAATATCGAGAGCTTGTTCAAGGTTACTTAGCTAAAGCTGATTTTGACCAGAATTTCTAGCCGCTGTGCCCATTAACTAGCAGCTGAGTATAAAGCGCTAGGATGGCCAACTAAAGTGGATGGTAAAGTGTTATCGACTGAGTCTGCTTAATCTCTATAAGCCTAAATCATCTAGATGAAGACAAAAAAGAAGCTGGCAGTTTGCCAGCTTCTTTCATTTTTAAATTAAGCTCATTGAGCTACTTGTTCACGTAGTCTTTGAATTTCTGCTTGGTTTCAGCATCCGCTTTTTCGTACCAGAAATAGAGCATCTCTTCAGCTGTATTTGCTGCATTTCCGTCAATCTTTGTTGGAAGCGTTACCGGTTGTGCGACAGCAGCTGCTACGCTCGCGCTAGAACCTACTGTAAGTGCAGCGATGCCGCCTTTCTGGTTGTACTCCTTCGCTTCTTGCGGGTACTTACGACCAATCTGCATGCCATCTTTGATAAGTTTGTCTTGCTTAACACTGATTGCATTTTGGTTTTCATCAACCAGTTTCCAATCTAAGTTTTGAAGGCCTTTTTTCGCTTCGTTGGTGTTACGGAACTTAGGCATGTCAAACGTCAATGCTGTGTCTGTCGCATCAAAAGTAGCAATAATGGTATCGCTATCGACAAACTCTCGGTCGTTACCTTGGCTGAAAGCCAGTTGATATTTGAAAACGATTTGGTTTACGCCATCTGGAACGGTGACCGTTTTGCTCGAAGAGAAGAAACCACCGTCGAGATCAGGTTTAGCCTCATTAACAGCTAAGACTTCGACTAAAGCATCTGCGCTAGAAGGAACTTCAATTGTTACGTCAGCTAACACTTGTGGCGCTGCGATAATTGTCGAAAGCAGCGCAATGGATTGTAATGTTTTCATAGTCATACAGTTATTTAGGTGAGTAGTTCTACACTCGCATGCATAAAGAAGTATTTCAAGTTGCCTTGTCTCGATTTGGTAAAATTCACCGAAACTTAACCTAAGCCTAGTTTTTGAACGTGTTTATTGTGCGGTTTCTAGTCAGGTGAGAGCGTGGACTTGCCTTATTTTCTGTTAAAGCATCTTCATCGACGTTCGTTGGCGCTTGATGTGGTTTTAAAGAGACATAAATAGGAACGATTGCCGAAATCCAAATAGCATAGATGGTAATTACGCGATTGAAGGCGACGAACCAGGTTTCACTGCCCGTACTAGATGTGTAGTAGCCAATGAGCGTTAGCAAGGTGCAGGTGATAGCCCACATCACAGTGGAGGTTGGATCTTTCGTTGTTGCCGCAAGCAATACGATCGTAACGTAGGGAACGGCCATAGCAATGCCCAAAGGTACATGATAGTCGACCACAAAAATGATGGTTGCACCAAGAGCCAAGAACAAGTGTGGGCCGGTGCTAGGTAAGTTCAAATTCCATAGCATGTGATACCTTCCTTTACCCCATTTTGCGTTGCTGGTGGAGTTTGTGTATCAATCGAGTGGCTTGATGACTATTGACCATCAATCGATTGATCAGTTGTTGAAGCAATTCTGCTTCGGGCATGATGTGTTGAACGGCTATCTGTTCGGCTGAGCTCGCGAGTTCAAGCACTTCGTTCATTTCATATCTTGCTGCAATCTCTTTAACCGCCTTCAATGTTCTGGAGAGGTCATCCTGCTTGGCGTCCGAAAATAGCTCTATTAACTCATCGATTTCGTTTTCTAGCTCATCAACGAGAGAAGTTAAGCATTTGAGTTTCTCGTCTGTTTTAAGCTCATCATTAGCTAAAAATTGGCTACGCGACAGTTCTTCCTCTGTGAGTGGCAATTTGTTCTTAGGGTGACGCGTTAACATCGTGATGTTACTTTTTTCCTTGTTTGGAAGATTGTGTGCGTTAACGGAGTGATGGCGGTTGACCTCAAACTGTTGGTGAAACTCGTTGATGGCGTTTTGTAAGCTGTTTTTCTGTAACGGTTTGGTGAGTACAAAGTCTGCGCCTGATTCGATGAATTCATCGTGGGCCTCTTTGAATACATCGGCGGTACATGCAAAAACAACCGTAGTCAGCTTGAGTTCGCCACGGATTTTTTGAATCGCTTCAATACCGCTCATGTTGGGCATATGGTTGTCCATTATGATCAGGTCATATTGGTTTGACGCCAACTTATCTAAGGCCTGTAAACCGTCGTAGGCATTCTCAACCGTTAAGTTTATCGACTCACAGAACTTCCTAATCACCATTGCGTTGATCTTGTTGTCTTCGACTAACAATACTGAGAAGTCATCGAGAGTCTCATTGGTTTTGGTTGGCGTTTGGTCGATGACTTGTTCTTCAAGCTCATGCATCTCCAACGGCAAAGAGATCTTAAATTGAGTGCCCAAACCAAGCTGGCTGGAAACCTTAATTGTTCCGCCCATCAGTTCGACTAACTGCTGAACAATGGAAAGCCCTAACCCTGTGCCACCAAACTTACGGGTTGTTGAGAGCTCGGCTTGTTCAAAGGCGGTAAATATATGGTCGATTTTGTCTTCTGCAATGCCAATACCTGTGTCAGTCACTAATATATTCACGCTTGGTGGGGTAGTCGGTGCAATCAAGAATTCCACTTCAACCTTTCCTGACTCAGTAAACTTGACTGCGTTGCCTGCTAAATTAAATAAGATCTGACGTGTACGTGCAGAGTCACCAATCAACTGAATATTGGTAGGAATGTTATCTTTAATGATAAAAGCTAGGCCTTTGTCTTCTGCAAGAGGTGTCAATGTTTTATCAAGGTGTGTCACGACGTCGGTGACAGAGAACGGGCTATATTCCAACGCCATCTTGCCTTGTTCCACCTTAGAAAAGTCAAGAATGTCATTTAATATGGTGACAAGGTGTTGTCCTGAATCAATGATGATTTGGGCCTGTTTGCGAGTATCTAAACTTTGCGAGTCTTCCTTTATGATTTGAGCGATACCTAACACACCATTCATTGGGGTTCGTAACTCGTGGCTCATGGTCGCTAGAAAGAGAGATTTTGCTTCGCTGGCTTTTTCTGCTTTGTCTGCGGCTTCTTGATAGGAGAGGTTGTTTCTTTTGAGTTCGAAGACTCGGAAGAAAAACATGGTGAATGAGAACGCTAAAGTCAGCAACGCCAAAACGATAATAAGCTTAACGATGATACTTTTAAGTTGGTCTTGCAGATCGGTAAACTCATGCTCAATATGTTCAATGTACTCCATGCTGTGTGCTGAAAGTACTTGAGATAACAGCTGACTTTGTTGCTGGTTGAGTTCGGTAAACGTTTTATAAAGGTTCGCCAGCTCGGAGTTGACACCAGAATGGTTAATTTCGATTCCCCCAACCAACACACTCGCAAGAAGCGCGCTTTGAATGTCGATATTTGCATTGTTTATCTCAGCATCAGTTGAGCTGCTCTCTGTGAGTTGTAGAGTTAAAGATTGCAAAATAAACTGACGAGCCACACTAAGTCCTACTAGGTTGTCTAGCGTATCTAAGTTCGACATTGAAGCATCGTAGAAGCGCTCCAATAATTGCGCTGTTGGTAAGTGTTTAAAGAACGTAGAGTGGATATTCTCGCTTTGATAACTTTCTCTGAGCAGTTGTAACTCTCTTTCTAAAGCCACCAAATCTGCAGACATTTGATAAGGGTTGGAAATACCCGCAAGCGCTGCATTGGTGATGTGATCACGCATTTCTAATACTTCATGGCCTAACTCCCGAATAGGCACTCCATATTCGGTGACCTTTTCATGCTCGGAGTAGGTCAGCATAATGAAGCTAATTAAGCCGATGAAAAGCGATACAAACAGTAGAAATATGAGTCTGATCTTATTCATTTTCAAACTCCATTAACATTTGAGGACGGTTACCGGTAAGGGATTCGAGGAAGACCTTGATATCGTTGATGGTCTGTTTCTCAAACGTTTTACCGAGTTGGCTTTCACCCATGATTTTGATCGCTTCTTCGAGTGTGGCTGTTTGGCCGTCATGAAAATAGGGTGCAGTGATCGCCACGTTTCTTAAGCTAGCAACACGAAATAGATGCTTATCTTGTGGTTGCGCGGTAAACATAAAGCGACCTTGGTCTTCACTTCGTTCGGTTCCTGTTTTCGATAACCCGAAGTAACCAAATCGCATCACCATGCCTCCACCAATGTTGGTACCTTGGTGGCAACGAATACAGCCTTCTTCTTGAAAGGTTTCCCAACCTCGTTTGGCGGTTTCAGAAAGTGCTGCGTTGTCACCTTGTAAATACAGGTCGAAAGGGGCATTTGGTGTGGTCAAACCCTGCATAAATTCAATAAGAGCAGCCTTAATTGAAGCTTCGTCAATGGGCGTTGATTGTTCTTGGAATAAGTCGATGTAAGTTTTCGATTGAGACACATAATCCGTAATATGTTGCCAGTTTGAATCCATTTCATCGACGTTGTGCACTGGGCCATCAATTTGATCGCCGAGATTATTCACCCGACCATCCCAGAAGAACCGATAGTTAAAGACTGCGTTAAAAACGGTGAGTGAATTTCTCATCCCTGCGCCGTTTACGCCAATCGAAACTGGAATCACCTCTGCGCCGTTGGTTTGCAGGCTATGACAACTTTCACAGCTCACACTGCGGTTAGAAGAAAGGTTCGGGTCTTTAAATAGCACCCAACCAATTTTGGCCAGTTCATGATTTATCTCGGGAGAGTTTGGAATCGGGGATATGGGTTGGCTTGAAGCGACGGTTTTATGTGCGTGCTTTTCTTCGGAATGTGCGGAGTGCCCTGAAGAGTGAGAGTCATCATGATCGCTTTCATGGGCGTGATCTTCTTGGTGTTCGAGCGAGGTGTGCATTTTTGAAGAGGCCGCGTCATAAACTAGCATAGCGACTGAAACGACAATGACAGTGATGCTTATTCCTGCTAAACATGGCGTTTTCATAACATTAGTCCATCTAGTTTTGACAATTATGGCAATTCAGAATCCTTCTGATATCACCTTCATTTCACTTTCCAATGATAGGTGTTATTTATAAACCTAGTTGCGCATACTTGATGTTGCAAGACAAGTGGTAGGAAATTAAATCGCTTAGGTAGTTGTCTAGCGGGGATTGATCGGGAGATCTTAGTCAGAATTGAATGAAGCTCTTTCAATTGAATTTAAGCCGAATGGCGTTAAACGAAAAAAGCCGTGGTAACTCAAGTGAGTTATCACGGCTTTCGTACTAGATTATGTATTTACTATCAATCTTAGTGCAATACACATCTATACAGTTTGAACAATCTACACCGCCTATCTAAGCTTATTTAGCTTGCGCTGCTGCCGCTTCTAATTGCTTAAGTTTACCTTGAAGCATGTATGCATTCTGGTTGAAGTTACCAGGGTTCAGTACTTGGCTATTCTGCATAGGGTAATCTGGTAGCGTCGTCATAAACTCTTGAACCTGATTTCCTACTGGAACGAATAACCACATGTTGTCTGCCATCCAGCGTAGGTACATACCAGACTCGTGCGGTGCTTTCTCGAATGGGTCAGCACGTAGGTGAACAACTTGAGGCCAGTTTGGTTGGAAACGAACTGCATCCACAATGTTACCATCCATCACAGCAAACGAAATCTTGAAGTCATTCCAACGTACTGCGTTTAGCTCAGCGTTAGCAGAGAAGTAAAGCATGCTGTCACGAGGGCCTTTCTCTTCTTTACCTTGGAAGTAAGGCAGGAAGTTGTAACCATCTAGGTGTACGCGCCAGTTTTTACCGTTGTAAGTTGCACCTTTGTCAGATGCTAGCTTCTCAACCACTTTATCATCACCAGCGGCTGCTAGTAGAGTAGGAATCCAGTCTTGGTGGCCCATGATATCGTTGATTTTTGTTCCAGGTTTGATAGTCCCAGGCCAGCGAACTAGCTGAGGCACACGCATACCACCTTCGTAAGTTGTACCTTTCTCACCGTGGAAGTAAGTTGCGCCGCCATCAGGCCAAGAAACCGTTTCAGCACCGTTATCGGTAGAGTAAATTACGATAGTGTTGTCAGCGATTTTTAGTTCATCCAGCTTGTCTAGAAGCACACCAACATGGTCATCATGCTCTAACATACCATCAGCATAAATACTGATACCTGACTTACCTTGGTATTTCTCTTGTAGGCGAGTCCACACGTGCATACGAGTGGTGTTGTGCCAGATGAAGAATGGTTTGTCAGCTTTTACCGCTTTTTCCATGAATGCTAGAGATTCTTCTAGGAACTCTTCATCCGCATGCTCCATACGCTTACGCGTCATTGGGCCAGTATCTTCAATCTTACCGTCAGCAGTAGACTTGATTACACCACGAGGGCCGTAGTTCTTACGGAACTCTGGGTCTTTAGGGTAGTAATATGTTTCTGGCTCTTCTTCGGCGTTTAGGTGGTACAGGTTACCGAAGAACTGGTCAAAACCGTGGTTCGTTGGAAGGTGTTTGTCTTGGTCACCCATGTGGTTCTTACCGAACTGAGCTGTCATGTAGCCTTGTTCTTTAAGAAGGTCTGCGATCGTTGGAGCCCAATCAGGGATACCGTGGTCCGAACCTGGCATGCCGATAGTCAATAGACCAGTACGGAAAGGTTCTTGACCTGTTAGGAATGCAGCACGACCAGCAGTACACGATTGTTGACCGTAGTGGTCAGTAAATAGTGCGCCTTCGTTAGCAATACGGTCGATGTTAGGTGTTTCGTAACCCATCATACCGTTGTTGTATGCACTGATGTTGAATACACCAATGTCATCACCCCAGATAGCAAGAATGTTTGGTTTTTCTGCTGCTGTTGCCGCTGAAGAAGCTGCTAATAAGCCAACACCTAATGCTAGTTTATTAATTTTAGTACCCATAAGGACTCCGATTCACTTTTAAGATTAATGCGTTAGAACAACGCATCGATGAGCAAATGTTATTCTCAAAATTCCGTTACGTCCTTTTATAGTGCTTATAACCAATCGTTATGATGCTTAGGTAACCTATTGATTAATATCAGCTCCAGTGGGTACGTAGAATAAAGCCTTAGTTTGTATGTGTGATCCTTATCATGTTTGTTGGCGTAAACCTTATCGATGATTTCTGTATCCGTATCTCAATAAAAATGACAAAAAGATTAATAGCTTAGGGTATCTCGCGCATGTGTAAAAAATGGACTATACGTTGTAGGGCAGGATGCAAATAACTTACGAAGAGGTTTCTATGACAGCGAAATATGGCGCTAAACGTCGATTAGCGATTTTGGGTACAGCGATGATGGCCGCGTCCAGCGCCACTTTTGCGGCTGAAAAGCCAAATATATTGGTTATTTGGGGGGACGATATTGGTCAATCCAATGTGAGTGCATACACCTTCGGTCTCATGGGTTACAAAACCCCGAATATTGATAGCATCGCGAAAGAAGGGATGATGTTTACGGACTATTACGCAGAGCAATCTTGTACTGCGGGTCGCTCTACCTTTATCACGGGACAAAGTGTATTACGAACGGGTTTGAGTAAAGTAGGTTTGCCGGGCGCAGACATTGGCTTACAAGCAGAAGACGCGACAATCGCAGAAATGCTGAAACCTATGGGTTACATGACAGGTCAATTTGGTAAAAACCACCTTGGCGATAAAGATGAATTCCTTCCAACAGCACACGGGTTTGACGAATTTTTTGGCAACCTTTACCACCTAAATGCTGAAGAAGAACCAGAGAATGAAGATTACCCAACCGATCCTGAGTTTCGTAAGAAATTTGGCCCTCGTGGTGTCATTAAGTCATTCGCTGATGGCAAGATTGAAGATACCGGTCCACTGACGCGTAAGCGTATGGAAACGGTTGATGAAGAAACACTAGACGCGGCACTTGATTTTATGGATCGCGCAGTGAAAGCGGACAAACCATTCTTCGTGTGGTGGAACGCGACACGTATGCACTTTAGAACGCACGTGAAAGCCGACAGTAAAGGCGTAACCGGTGTCGGTAACTACGCTGATGGTATGGTTGAGCACGATCGACACGTTGGGCAACTATTGAAGCAAGTGGATGAGTTGGGTATCAAAGACAACACGATTGTTTTCTACTCAACGGATAACGGCCCTCACATGAACTCTTGGCCTGATGCGGGTACAACCCCGTTCCGTGGTGAGAAAAACACCAACTGGGAAGGCGCATACCGTGTACCAGCAATGGTTCGTTGGCCTGGTAAGATTGAACCAGGAACCGTATCTAACGAAATCATGCACCATATGGACTGGATGCCAACCTTCGTTGCCGCCGCTGGTGATGACCAAATCAAAGAGAAGCTACTCAAAGGTCATACTGCCGGTGATAAAACGTTTAAGGTTCACTTAGATGGTTACAACTTCCTTCCTTACCTAACGGGTGAAGAAGAGAAAGGCCGTCGTTCGGAGATCTTCTACTTTACCGATGATGGTGATCTAGCGGCGCTTCGTTACAACCAATGGAAAGCGGTGTTCATGGAGCAGCGTGCGACGGGTACCATGCAAATTTGGGCTGAACCGTTCGTGACGTTACGTCTTCCTAAGCTGTTTAACCTGCGTATGGACCCATACGAAAACGCAGACATTACATCGAATACATACTACGATTGGTTGTTAGACCATGCTTATATGTTCGTTCCAGCACAGGCGTATGTCGGCAAGTTCCTAGAAACCTTTGCTGAATACCCGCCACGCCAAAAAGCCGCGAGCTTTAGCTTGGATCAGGTAATGGAAAAACTTCAGGAATCTCATAACAAGTAAGTGATTGTTTGAGTGAAACTGAACAGATTGAAGAGCTCTTAGGAGCTCTTTTTTTATGCGCATACCGATGAGTAAATCCCGGTCGTGAATATGAGTCACAACTATCGAGCTCATTGCCACTAAATAATTGTAAATTCGTTGTTTTTACGTCTACCTTATTAAGCATAAGGATGTATAAAAACAAGGAATGTTATGTCTGCATGGTTGTGCTCACTGGTAAACGGATTGAAACACCAGCGAGTCGCAGTATTATCCGCAATCTTGTCTTCACTGATGTTGTCGCTGTTCAGTCTGAACGCCTATGCCAACGAGCAAGACCCTAATATCAACTCTGATATTTCAAAGGCCAACTCTGTAGCTTCGCACGTTAGCTCTGATGCTTTACCTATCGGCTCTAAAGCCACGTATGTCGGTTCGGAAGCGTGTGTTGATTGTCATAGTGCAGAAGTCGAAGCGTGGGAGGGCTCTCATCATGATATGGCGATGAAGCACGCTACAGACGAATCTGTATTAGGCGATTTCAACGATCAAACATTCACTCATGACGGTAAACCCAACCGATTTTTCCGCAAGGGCGAAGAGTTCTGGGTCAATATTGAAGGGCAAGACGGCCACTTTAAAGATTACAAAATCAGCTATACCTTTGCCTTTGAACCACTACAACAATACATGGTTGAATTTGAAGACGGCCGTGTACAGTTGATTCCTTTCGCTTGGGATTCTCGCACTGAGGGCGAAGGCGGTCAACGCTGGTTTCACCTCTATCCTGATACCACCAACACCGATGAATTCTACTGGACCAATAGCGGTCAAAACTGGAACTTCATGTGTGCTGATTGCCATTCAACGAACCTAGAGAAAAACTACGACAGCGCGAGTAATACCTACAACACTACTTGGTCTGAGATTAATGTCGGTTGTGAAGCGTGTCATGGCCCTGCGAGTGAGCACGTTGAAAAGGCTCAGCTAGCAAAAGCTAACGGTGGAAAGGATGCTCCAGTCTCGGCGCATTATGGTTTTGACCGCGACTTGTCGAAGTCGGTCAAAGAGTGGATCTATCAAGAGGGTAATTCAACCCTGCAACCAAAAGACATCATCCATACCAATCAAGTTCAAACCTGTGCTCAATGCCACAGCCGTCGTACTCAGTTAAATGAAACGGGTGATCACGTTAACGGGTCTTTCTTTGATAAGTATCGCTTGAGCTTGATTACCCCAGAGCTTTACCACAACGATGGTCAAATCTACGATGAAGATTACGTTTACGGATCTTTCCTTCAATCCGTGATGGCTGAAAAAGGCGTCACATGTACTAACTGCCACGATCCTCATACCGCTAAACTAAAAATTGCGGAAGAAGCCGTGTGTAGCCAATGTCATATTGCATCAGAATACACGCCTGAAAAGCACACATTCCACGAAGCGAATACTGAAGCTTCACAATGCACGACTTGTCACATGCCAGAGACGACTTACATGGAGGTCGACCCAAGACGTGACCACAGTTGGCATATCCCACGCCCTGATATTAGCCAACACATCAAGACGCCGAACGTGTGTACTAGCTGTCATGAAGATCAAACCGACCAGTGGGCAGATAAGCAAATCGGTGAGTGGTTCCCAGATTCTAAGTATCGTAATCAGCAGCACTTTGCCGTTGCCTTTTATGCTGACTCGATAGGGCACAGAGGTGCAGAGGATGCGTTGGCATACTCGGCTCAGGACTCTAGCTTAAGCAATATCATTCGTGCATCGAGCTTAGAACGTTTGGGCGGTAATACGGGTAAGAATACGCTTATTTCGCTGGCAAGAGCGGTGAAACATGATGATGAAATGATCCGTTTGGGTGTGGTACAAGGCTCGTCTGGTTTCCCATTCACTGACCGTTGGCAAATTCTAGAGCCGCTACTGAAAGACCCTGTATTGTCGATTCGTTCAGAAACCGCAGGCGCATTAGTGCGTTATTGGGGAGAAATGAACCCTCTGCAGAAAGACCAAATCAAGCCTGCATTAGAAGAGTACATTGAAATACAGCAATTTAATGCCGACAGAGGATTTGGACGTACTAACCTAGGCAACGTTTACCGAGATTTAGGCCAGCACGACAAAGCGATTGAGTTTTATCTAGGCGCTATCGAGATTGAGCCTTATTTCGAAAACAGCTACGCCAATTTAGCGGATTTGTATCGAGCGCAAGGTAACGAGGCAAAAGCGTTGTCGACCTTGAAGCAAGGTATTGAAGCTCAGCCTAAATCGAGTGTTTTGCCATACAGCACAGGATTGTCTCTGCTTCGTGTGAAAGATTACGAACAAGCAACGCACTACCTTAAACAAGCCGCTGAAACTGCGCAAACCGACCCACAATATTGGTATGTGTACGGATTGGCTTTGGAGAAATCTGATGTGCTTGCGGCAAGTCAATCACTGCACAAGGCTTACCAATTTAGCCGCAACCCACAGCACCTGTATGCTCAGTGTGAAGTGTTGGCGCGAAACAGCCATATACCGGGCGTACCAAAGGCGTTTGAGCAATGTATTTCATCATTGAGCAAAGTGGCACCGCCGGAAGCCATTAACCAATTGAAAGCTAGGTTTAAATAAAGCGATGAGGTGAGCTTGGCTATCGAGCTTGCTGCTTATTCCGCTTGTAACCAATTATCGCGTTTATAACTAATAGTTATGGAGCTTGTGAGTAGGATGTACGCAGCCAGATTGAATTAAGGGAAGACCTATGAACCATGCGCAACAAGCAATTAACCAACTGATTGAACAAACAGAGAAAAGTGTTATCGGTCAGAGCCACGTCGTTCGGGCTCTGGTGATAGGGTTATTGACTAATGGGCATGTGCTTTTAGAGGGACTTCCCGGTACAGCGAAAACTCGTTCAGTGAAATCACTGGCGAACCTACTGAACACCAGTTTTGGTCGAATTCAGTTTACGCCTGACCTGCTGCCATCAGATGTAACCGGTACAGAAGTGTATCAAGAGCTAGATGGAAAGCCTCAGTTGCACTTTCAACCGGGCCCTATTTTCAACAGTATTGTTTTAGCCGATGAAGTGAACCGTGCTCCTGCAAAGGTACAAGCGGCTCTGCTTGAAGCTATGGCGGAAGGAACGATTACGGTGGGTGGTCAAACTCATATCCTACCTGATCTATTCATGGTGCTCGCTACGCAAAACCCAGTAGAGCAAGAAGGTACGTATCCACTGCCTGAAGCACAGATGGACCGTTTCATTATGAAAGTCACGGTCGACTATCCAGAAGATGAAGCTGAACGCGACATCATTCGACTTGTGCGCAGTGAGGAACTCGGTAGCGAGACGAGTTCGGAATTAGTCACTCCACAGCATATTGAACCTGAATTAGTGCTTGAAGCGCGCCGCCAACTTCCAGACATTGCCGTTTCCGATTTAGTAGAGAACTACATTGTGGCCTTGGTGATGGCAACTCGTAAGCCAGAGCGTTACCCAGAATCAAACTTGTCTAAATGGATTGAGATTGGTTCAAGTCCGCGTGCTTCCATCGCGTTGGATAAATGTGCTCGCGCTTATGCATGGTTGCAAGGACGTGACCATGTCACGTTGGACGATGTGCGTGCCATGTTACCAACCGTATTAGGTCACCGATTCTCGTTGTCTTACGACGCATTGGCCGATGGTGTTGACCATCAAAGAGTGGTTGAAGAACTGCTCGATAATGTTGAGATTGGATAACTAGGGGGCGTCATGGCGAAGCCAACACAAGCTCCCAAATCGCAAGGCCTTGATCCACGACTGTATTGTGATTATTCAAGGTTAGTGCGAATTCAGGCTCAAGCTGAGTCGTTTTCACTGTTACCTCATTTAAAAGCGGGCAGCGTACTTTCGGGCAGACATAACTCTTTGTTCCGTGGTCGTGGTTTGAACTTCGAAGAATTACGTCATTACCAATTGGGTGATGATATCCGTAATCTCGATTGGAAAGTTACGATGCGAACGGGTAAGCCTCATGTTCGTAGCTATACCGAAGAGAAAGACCGTAATGTGATGATCTGTGTCGATCAGCGCAGTTCGATGTTCTTTGCGTCTCAAAACAGCATGAAATCTGTTGTGGCTGCCGAAGTGGCGGCATTGTGTGGATGGCGAGTGCTGAAAGATGGTGATCGTGTCGGCTTCGTTTTGGCCTCGCACCAAAAACTGTTTCATACCAAAGCTCAACGTTCTCAATCTGATTTGTTGGCTCAGTTAAAACATCTTACCAAGGCTAATCAAAGCTTAGGTGTCAGTGTGAGCGATAGCGAAGGTGTTGGATTTAGCCAGTGGATTGAACTGATAAAACGAATGAGATTAAAGCAATCGACCTTAATCTTTATTAGTGATTGGCGAGATTGCCAAGAGCAACATCTTGACCGACTAAAGCAACTGCAACAACACAACGATATCTTGGCCATTATGGTCACCGATTCATTAGAACAGTCATTGCCTCAAGATCTTGCAAGCGCAAACTGGGTGGTGGGTGATGGTCGCTTTCAACTTAATCTGGATAGCCAATCTAAGGTTAACCTCGCAAGTGAAAGCCTTGCCCAAAAAGCGGCACTTCAGAAACTGTCCCTTGCTAAATTGATGGCGATGAAAAACCTCCCTTATATAGAATTAGACACGTCGGGCAATCACATATCACAGCTGCAGAAACTAGTGGGAGGGCGCTAAATGGCTGTTGAACATACTCCCCCAAGTACCTATATCCTCCGCGAACTGCACGATGTAGCGATTCCTGACAGTGTGAGCTGGGCTCCTCAAACGATCGGCTGGAAGATCCTTGGCGTTATTCTGTTATTGGTCGCTATCTATCTGGCTTATCGCTTGGCGTTAAGGTGGTGGAATAACCGTTATCGCAAAGAAGCGCTTCAAGAACTCATGGTACTGGATGCAAGAGACAAGAACTCAACCGAACGAACCTTTAAAGTCCTCAAAGTGGTGTTTCGTTACCTAGACAGCAGTAATGCCAAGTTGTTTGGCCAAGCTTATGTGAACCGTTTGAACGCTTATCTGCCTGTTAGCACCAACACGAGTGAAAACAGCAATGCGTTCTTTGCCGATGAAGTTTCGGAATTATGGATGCAAAGCCTAATTGACTCTAATGTGCGTTTGAGCTTTGAACAGCGTTTAGAGGTAATTCAAACCGCGATGATGTGGCTAAAACTTCACAAGCCGAATGTACAGGTAACGGTTGAGGGGCAAGACAATGTTTGATGTTTTATCTGCCAGTTTTGAATTTGCGCATCCGCTGTGGTTTATTGCGCTGCCTTTACCGTTGTTGGTCTACTTTGCGGTGCCAGCTTATCGAACTAAGCAAATGGCGATTAAGGTGCCATTTTTTCGAGAATTGGTAGAAGCGATTGGGGAAGCACCGTCAGAAGGTGCAAGCCAGTTAACTCCAAGCTGGTGGCAACGAACCACGCTCATTATTACTTGGGTATTGGTCGTGTGTGCGTTAGCGAAACCAACCATTCTTGGTGAGCCACAGGTTCGCGAACAATTGGGTCGTGATGTGATGGTGGTGGTCGATTTATCTGGCTCAATGGCAGAACAAGACTTTACCTCTAAGCGGGGCGATAAAATATCTCGTTTGGACGCGACCAAAGAAGTGCTGGCTGATTTTGCGACTACACGAAAAGGGGATCGACTCGGTTTGATTCTTTTTGGTGATGCAGCGTTTGTACAAACACCGTTTACAGCTGACCAAAATGTCTGGCTTGAACTGCTTAATCAAACCGATGTCGCGATGGCAGGGCAAAGCACGCACTTAGGTGATGCAATTGGCTTGGCGATTAAGGTGTTTGAACAAAGCGAAAAGCAAAGTGCTGCCGTTCAAGATTCAAGTGTTGATGCCAAGGAAAAAGAGAAAGTAGTGATCGTACTAACCGACGGTAATGATACGGGAAGCTTTGTTGAACCGATTGATGCCGCCAAAGTTGCGAAGGCGAAAGGCGTTCGTATTCACGTGATCGCCATGGGTGACCCACAAACCGTTGGTGAAGTGGCTTTGGATATGGAAACCATCAAACGAGTGGCTCAAGAGTCTGGTGGCGAAGCGTTTGAGGCACTTAACCGCGACGAACTGACCAAAGCCTACGCTCAGATTGGTGAGCTAGAACCACAATTATATGAAAGTACCACTTATCGTCCTAAACAGGGGCTGCACCACTATTTGATGGCGATTGTTGTAGTGATGTATTTGACCGCATTCAGCTTAGCAACGATACGCCGAAGATCGCTGCTCGCTTCTTCTGTTAAGAATTTGAAAGGAGAGAGTGATGCCTGATTCTCTCACGATACAACAGTTTTTTACCCAGTTTCATTTTATCCGACCATTGTGGTTGTTGGCCTTTATTCCAATGTTTTTCCTGTTATGGGTTCGTTGGAGAGAAGAGACCAAACCAACGTGGAAAGACATTATACCTGCACATTTACGTGATGCATTGACGATTGGCGAAACAGGCTGGCGCAAGCAACTGCCGTTGAAGCTATTGGTGGTAATTGTGACTATCGCCATCATTATCTGTTCTGGCCCAACATGGCAACGTGAAGCATCGCCTTTTGGTGAAGACAAAGCGTCGATGTTGGTTGTGCTTGATAATAGTGAATCTATGCTTGCTAAAGATTTGCCTCCAAGTCGCTTGGAACGATCTAAGCAGAAAATTAGAGACTTATTGGCAGCTCGCAAAGGCGGTAATACGGGCTTAGTGGTTTATGCAGGCAGCGCACACGTGGCGATGCCCGTCACGCAAGACAGCAAGGTGTTTGAACCGTTTCTAGCGGCTATCACACCCGATATCATGCCTGTTTCAGGTAAGTCAGCAGAGGAAGCACTGCCACTGATTAATCAGCAACTGTCTGGTGAGTTAGGCTCTTCTGTACTGTTGGTATCAGATGGTGTAAACCCAAGCACCATTAGGGCGTACGAGAGTTTCTTTAACGACAATCCGTATCAGTTGCTCATTCTCGCCGCAGGAAACAGTAATGTGGTGAGCGATAACCCTGTCGACCTAGATTCACTGCGTAACTTAGCGAGTAAGACGGGTGGACGAGTGATTGAAGTGACCGTTGATGATTCGGATATCCAACAACTGAACAGAGCGGTTGAAAGAAACATGCAGCTCAACGGCGAATCTTCAATGCCTTGGAAAGACATGGGCTATGGACTGCTTATTCCAATGGCTTTCATTATGTTGCTATGGTTCAGAAAAGGGTGGTTGGTGCAGTGGTGTGTCGTTGGTTTGATGATCACAAGCAGCATGTATTCACCAGACACTTTGGCGAAAACAGTCAACTTAACCGCTGAGAAACCAGTTGTGGTGGAGTCGGTTACTACTTGGGACAAAACAGCTCAATGGTGGTGGGACTTATGGTTAATGCCTGACCAACAAGGTCAACGCCTGTTGAACCAGAAAGAATACCTTGAAGCGGCAAAACATTTCACCGACCCCATGAGAAAAGGTGCGGCTTACTACTATGCTCGTGATTTTAAGCTCGCTCACAGTGCGTTTTTGCAAACCAAAACTGACCTTGGTTTGTACAATGCAGCGAGTGCGTTAGCTAGGCAGCGTGAATACCTTGCCGCACGAGACCTCTTGAAATCATTAAGTGAGAAAGAGGATCTGTCACCAGAACTAAGAACGGATGTGGAGAACAATCTTGCTGTGCTTAGTGGAATTGTCGAAGAGGTAAACCGAACCAGTGAAAGCCAGTCTGGAACCACAGATGGCCCTGAAGAATCTTTAGAACTCGAAGACGATCAGCCGCGAACGGGTGATGGCGCTGAAGAAGAAACGGTAGCGGAATTGATGCTTAAGGAAACACTTAACGCGAATGAGATTTTGGGCAGCCAAGAGCTTGCCGACAAGTGGTTAAAGCGAGTAGAAGCCGATCCTAAGTTCTTCTTGAAATCCAAATTCCAAATTCAGTTAAGAGATCCTGCGCCTTCCATCGAACAAGCGTCAAAACAGGAGCAAACGCAATGAGTCGATATGATTTAGCTCTTGAAGCGATTCAATCAAAGAGAGTGCGATTCAGATCCCATAAGTGGCTACTGTCGATGATTCTTATATTGAGTTGGTTTTTTCCTTTTGTTGCTTCTGCTACAGATATCTTCGACCTCCAAAAAAGTGGTGACGTTGAGCTTATCGCTTGGGTAGGGGAAAAGCCAAAGTCAGGCGATAAGATAACGCAGACTAAAGTGAGCGTTAATGATCAGGTAATTCTGAACATTGAGGTGGCGACGCCGCGTTGGTTAACGGGAGGGACTCGAATCGGCAGTATCGAAATCCCTAACGTGATCGCTAAGCAACGTAACCAACTCGCGACTAATTACACGGAACGGGTCAATGGCACTACATGGTCGCGTCAACGATGGGAAGTGACACTTTATCCGATGACTTCTGGCGAGTTTGTCATTCCAACCGTGCCGGTTCGTATCCAAGTTTCTGCTCCTGATGGTTCAAACGTGGGCGGTACGCTTTACACGCAGCCGATTAAGTTTGAAGCTTCGTTGCCTTCAGGTTTACTCGATAATGAAACGCCTTGGTTTTCTGCGACAGAAGTAGATATAGAGCAGCAATGGCAACGCTCAAGTGAAGAGCTAAAAGTTGGCGATGCTATTACTCGAACTATCACGATTAAGGCAAAAGACAGCTTTTCTGTGTTGCTGCCAGATGTGCTAACCAATAAGTCCACTAAGCAGTTCCAAGCTTACCCACAGCCCAACCGTTTGGATGACACTCAAGAACGTGGTGATTATCGCTCAAGCCGAGTTGAACAGACTGTATATGTGATTCAGCAGGGTGGTGAGTTTACGCTGCCAGAGTTTTCATTTCAGTGGTGGGACAGCAAAAATCAACGCCTTGAAAACGTGGTGATAAAAGGCGAAGTGTTTGAAGCCAAACACACAGTCCAATCTTTCATCAAGGCCTACATGTCGGTGTTTATTAGTGTTGGTTTGGCGTTGTTGGTCTGCATTGCGTTGATTGTTTCGGTTAAGCGTTACTACGCAAACCGCCCAACACCGAGTTGGCTGGTACTACGTCGTTTAGTTAAGCAAGGTAATTGGGCTGCATTAAGAACCTTTATCTACCGTCAATTGCGAAACCAAACCTCTCAGTTAGAACTGAATAAAGTGCAACTGGATAAAGCGCAACATGGTAAATCAAATGGACAAAAGCGTTGGCTAGAAGATAGCGAAGCCCTTCAACAAGGATGTGAAGATAAAAACGTATTCACTCGTTTATGGAAAGGGTTACGTAACTTGCCCAGTGACACATCAAACTCAAGCAATTCTCGTTCAATTGCCGCTCGCTTGAAAATCCCTAAAGCCTTGCCAAACTTAAAAGATAGAACTAAGTAGCAAACTTTAGTTATTCGCATCGAACATAATCGGCAGGTTCTCTACTATGGGGAACCTGCTTCTTTAATATGGAACTGTATGAAAAGTACCGAACTAAATCTAATTCCTATATTTGTTGCTATCTATGAAGAGCAGAACTTATCTAGAGCTGCTAATCGCATGGATATAAGCCAACCAGCAGTGAGTAAAGCACTTGCAAGGTTGAGAGATATCTATGATGAGCCACTGTTTCATCGCACCACATCAGGCGTAGAGCCAACCACATTCGCTATTGATATCTATCCTGCAATGGCCGCTGCACTTAAAAACTTTACTTCTACCTTATCCGCATCAAGAGACTTCGATCCTAAAACCTCAGGCCGCGTGTTTTCCATTGCCTGCGTCTCGGCGGCGAGCTACGAAATGATGCCAAAAGTCATGCGGTTAATCAGCCAAGTCGCACCAGGTATCGCGTTAGAGGTTCATCCTCTGTTTACCGAAGACTATGAGTCTGATTTAAGGCTGCAAAGACACGACGTGATTGTTGATATGACGCCTAAAGGAAGAACCATGCTTAAGCACGAGGTGATTTCTACAGAAGAGCTGGTCGTGGTGTGTAGTAGTGATCATCCTACGGTTGGCGATACCATCGATATGGAACAGTTCTTAGCACTCGAGCATGTGGTGGTCTCTAGGTGGCATGCGCGCAAAAGCTTATTAAGCTCTGAGCACTATAGTGACCTTGAGAAACGTAGAATCGTGTATCGCGCAGCGGGCGTTGTAGAGATGCTTCCTGTTATCGAAGGCTCTGAGTACATCGGAGTAATGCCTATTTCATCAGTGCGTTGTTTTGCTGAAAAGTACGCGGTAAAAACACTACCATTACCCTTCGAGTTGGAAGACCTCGATATGTGTATGATTTGGCATCCAAGCCGTACTAATGAACCAAGCCATAAGTGGTTACGAGCTAAGATCAAAGCGGCAGCAAAAGAGTTATCAAGTTAGCCTATACAAGGACATAGCCATGGACAGCATTCGCGTGATTTTAAACGGAAAGAAAGCCAATATCCCGGAATTAAGGCAAGCCACCTTTGCGGCGAGGGACAATGATATTGACCTGCAAGTTAGAGTGACTTGGGAATCGTCGGACATGTTTCGTTTGGTAAGCGAGGCAATATGCGATGGTGTTAAGCGTCTGATTGTTGTCGGTGTCGATGGAACGGTGAATGAAGCCGTTAACGCGCTCAACCTGTTCCGTGCCAGTGAAAGACCACAACTGGCGCTTGTCCCAATGGGCACTGCGAATGATTTTGCTACCGCAACGGGAATACCTAACGATATTTCGGGTGCTTTTGAACTAGCGCTGGAAGGCAAGGCGTTTGCGGTGGATAGCGTGCGTGCGAATGACCGCTATTTTATGAATGTCGCTGCGGCGGGTTTTGGTGCTGAAGTCACAGCTGAAACGCCAGTCGAGCTTAAAGATTTTCTCGGTGGCGGTGCGTATACACTAACAGGTGTGGTGAAAGCACTTGGCTTTAAGCCCTACAGTGGCACGTTGCCCATAGACAAAGGCAGCTTTACCGGCGAGATCCTTGTTGGTGCTTTTTGTAATGGTCGCTTAGCGGGTGGAGGACAAGAGTTAGCACCCAATGCATTGATTGATGATCGCTGTTTACCCAGTCGGGTATCGAGCTATCACGCGCCACCATGGCAAGGTGGGTTATCCAAGTCAGTGAGAAGTTCGCCCCGCTGTATGTGGCCTTGAAGGAGAACCTACTTCAACAAGTGGTGGTTCAGGTGGATGAAACGCCGCTCAATGTGCTCAAAGAAGAGAAGCAGTGTTATATGTGGCTTTACTGCTCAGGCGCTGACTCGCCCGAAGCGGCACTGCCGAATGTGAAAAAATCGCCTTGTACGACTATCAAAACAGTCGCGCGAGGGTGTGCCCCGTGGACTTTTTAGGTGACTACAACGGTTATCTACAAACCGATGGCTACACGGCTTATCATGGTCTGCATCACGTCACTAATGTGGGGTGCTTAACGCAAGTTCATGGACGCGAAGAAGCTTCAAGGGGAAGGTAAATCGGGCAAGGCTGATAAAGTGCTGGCTAAACCCCAAAAGCTCTACGGGATAGAATCACGCTTAAAAGGTGCGCCTGCCGAAGAACGCAAAGCAGAGCGTTAAGCGTATGCCAAGCCGATACTGGATGAGCTTTACCAATGGATGACAACCCAGAAGGTGATAGGCTCTAGCCCACTAGGCAAAGCAATAAAGTACTAGCTCGGGCAATGGCCTAAACTCATTCGTTATATCGACGATGGTCACTTATCTATCGATAATAATCGCGCTGAACGCGCAATTAAACCGCTGGTTATTGGCAGGAAAAATTGGCTATTCTCCAACACACCAAACGGTGCTGATGCGAGCGCGATGCTTTACAGCATCATCGAGACCGCGAAAGCCAACGGTCTTATCCTCTAAGACTACATGGTCAAGTGCATGAAAGAGCTGGCGAAAGCAGAGCCTGATATCGACGCACTTCTACCTTGGACCTCTTCGGGTCAAGTCAAAACAGACCTCAACAATATTGGCTTTGGCCTCGAAACTTACGTTTGGTGCTAGCTATGCCATCAGACTCTAATAACATATTTGGGTTCTTTGATGAGTTTGAAGCTTCAGAAGGAGAGTCACAGCAACCCCCTATAGAGCTGTTTCAAGAACCCGTTGAAATTTTATCAACCCTAGATAGTCAGCCAAATAAGGTACAACAAGAAGTCTTTGTGATAAATAAAAAGCGACATCCACTCACGGTAGTGAATATATGTAGGGTCACGTCCTGCATAAGCGATTTATTCAAATTTAAAGAGTGAATTAATATCGCACCATAAAGAAAAAATACTTCAAATACTCCAGAAATGAGCATGGCTGAGCATAGGGATTCTCAGGTTTGATGATACCAATATCAGGTCAGATGGCCGAACACATTTATGGGTACAACCATGAATTTAACGCATCGCTCACTCATGGTTATCGCTATCACTGTTGCTCTTTCTGCGTGGGGTAGTGATGAAACCAGCTCACGTCCTATTAAGCCAGAACCGCTTCAGACATTACCAACAGAGCAGGTTTCAGTATCCATCGGGGACGCGACTCTTTTCGCAAATAGAGAGTCTGTTGTGATCAATACCTTAGCAGGTGACGAGCAACGCGTATCCATTGAAGCGTTTAAAGGAATCACTTACGCCGATCAACAACGTTTTCAGCACAGTCACTCCGTCAATTAGAAGACAATGCTGATAGCGCTATAGATGCGACACAATTTAGCGCCGTGTGCCCACAGCTTAAAATAACCCAGCAAGAGCAATCTGAAGATTGCTTGAATCTTAATATTTGGCGTCCTTCGGAGATCAATGGTTCAGAGTCATTACCCGTGTATGTCTTTATTCATGGTGGGGACTTTGAATATGGCGCAGGTTCTGATACCGACATTAACGGTGATACCGTCGTGGCTAAAAGATACCATTCGATATACGGGTGGCGTTGGCGCTGGAAAGGCGAACCTCGATATTTTCAAAGAGTTCAGTATAGGTGCGTCGTACAACAAAACGATTCAATTCGGCACAAAAAACTCGGGAGTCGCTGCGCTTCAGCAGCTCCAGTTTCGAGTGGCAAACACACCATTGATGCTGGGTGTGAAACAGATTATTGGCCAGAGCTCGGTAGAGTTTGAGACCAGTAATGAAGATGTGAATAACGCTATCAATGGCGTTATTCAATATTTTATGGGCGAAAGCTCGGTGACCTCTGGGCTGGGTGTTGTCGCGGAATACGATAATGCGATTGATAATCGTTGGACCGTTTCTGCGTTTTATGGCCTGGGTAAAGCGACAGTAGAGGGCAGTCTGTCAGACGATGAAAGTGTCGATGCGTATGGTGCTGGATTTCGCTATCAGATAGCTTGCCGATATGGGTTACACATGGGGGTAGACCTCTCTTTTAGTGACGTTGACAGCGCGTTTTATATAACGGTTGGCAGTGGATTCTAATGATGGAAAGGTGGGTGTTAGTCAATCGATTGATTTTTCTACATGCAGCATAGTTTTCATAGCAATCATGAACTAGTATTTTTTTACAACAAACATAACAGGTATCAATATGAAAAATTACGACCCAAATGAATTGGACGCTACGCAAGTATTACTTGATGGTGTCGATACAGATAAACGTTCGACTTTGACTAAGTTAGCGGTTGGGGCTGCGGCACTGCCTTTTGCCTCTGTTTTACATGCAGCCCCTGAAAAACTGGTTGGCCAAAACATCAAACTGATGCCTAACGAGAAAGGGCCATTTGATATCGTTATCGAAAATGGCCGTGTTGTTGATCCTGAAACTGGACTCGACGCAATTCGTCACGTCGGTATTAAAGGTAAGCGTATTGCTGCAATCTCAGACAAAAAGCTGCAAGGCAAAACAATCATCGATGCTGAAGGTCTCGTGGTTGCACCTGGCTTTATCGATATGCACGCTCACGGACAACAACTTCCTGCTGCCCGTGCTCAAGCATTCGATGGCGTAACCACCGCTCTTGAGATGGAATCTGGTCTATTCCCAATCGGAACGTACTACGATATTACTGCTGCTGAAGGTCGCCCGATTAATTACGGCGCTTCTGTAGCATGGACTTACGCTCGTATTCAAGCAAAAGAACCTACGATGCCTGCTCCTGATGGTACGATTGTTTGGTTCCAGAAAGCTTTTTCTAAAAACAATTGGCAAAATACCCTAGCAACCCCAGATGAATTAAAACAAATTCTGGGCTCGGTTGAGCAAGGTCTTAAAGAGGGGGGCTTAGGCATTGGTATTAACGCGGGTTACGCACCAGGTTATGGCCACAAAGAGTACTATGATCTTGCTAAACTAGCAAAACGCTATGAAGTACCAACCTACACTCACGTTCGTTACCTAAACAGCGCAGAGCCACAATCAAGCTTTGAAGCATACCAAGAACTCATTAGCCTGTCGGCGACAACGGGTGCACACATGCACATTTGTCACCTCAACAGCACGTCAGTACAAGATATCGAAGATTGTGCCGATTTAGTTCAATCCGCCATTGATCAAGGTTTAGCCGTTACTACTGAAGCTTATCCTTATGGTGCTGGCTCTTCCGTTATTGGCGCAGAAGTTTTCCGTGGTGACGATTGGTTACAACGTTGGGGTGTACCAAGCGCTAGCTACATGGAAGCGAATGGTAAAGCACTAAACCAAGAAAAAGTCACTGAACTACAAGCATCAGCGCCCGGTACCGTGGTTGTCATGCACTTCTTAAAACCCGATGAGAACAAAGAAGATCGCGCTAAAATGGACCGTTCAGTATTGTTTCCAGGTGCAGCTATCGCTTCAGATGCAATGCCTTGGATGGATGATAAAGGCGTATTAATTGAAGGTGATGTATGGCCACTTCCAAGCAACGCAATAGCTCACCCTCGCTCACTTGCTTGTTTCTCTCGTTTTATTGAAAAATATGTCGAGGAATACAAAGCGGTAACACTAGTAGAAGCGATGGAAAGAACTAGCTTAAACGCATGTCGTATTCTTGAGGATGCTGTGCCACAAATGGCAAATAAAGGTCGTATTCAAGTAGGTAAAGATGCTGATTTAGCTATTTTCAAACTTGATGAAGTAAAAGCCGTTGCAACATTTGATAAACCAAATGCCCTTTCTACAGGTATGAAATACGTACTTGTAAACGGGACACCTATCATTGAAGCTGGTGAAATGTTGTTAGATTCAAACCCAGGTGAAGCGGTTCGCAACAAAGTTACTGGCTAAGTTATCCTGACTTAAAAGGTTGGGCATTAGCTCAACCTTTTTTATTGCTTACCGAGTAAATATAGACAACGAAAATCGAAAGAGAGCATGCTATGAGCAAGAAGCCTATTCCAGTAACAATTTTAGCCGGATTTTTAGGAGCAGGGAAAACGACCCTACTAAACCATATATTAACCAATGCAAATGGAATGCGCATGGCTGTGATCGTCAATGATTTTGGATCAATCAATGTTGATGCGGAGTTAGTTAAATCTGAAAGTGAAAATATGATCAGCCTAGAGAATGGCTGTATCTGTTGTAACCTTGCAGAAGGACTAGTCGTTTCGGTAATGCGTTTACTCGCATTAGAGGAACGCCCAGACCATATTATTGTTGAAACTTCAGGTATCGCAGAACCCAAAGAAGTGGCACTTCAATTTGAAGATCCGGAACTGCAAGCACACGCACCTTTAAATGCAATCGTGACGACGATCGATGCGGAAAACATTTTAGGGCTAGAAGGCCCAATGGAGACGTTGTCGAAGCAGCAAATTCAAGTGGCTGACATTGTTCTGGTTAATAAAGTTGACCTAGTCGATGCTGATAAACTAGAGCAAGTCAAAGCATGGTGCCGAGTACAAGCTCCGTTTGCTAAATTGATTGATATTTCATTCGGCGAAGTGGATTTACCTATCTTATTTGATGCCCCTGAAAGTACGCGCTTTGTCACTAACAAAATAGCGGCTGATCAAAGGGAATGCCAGCACCATGATTGTCATGATGAGCACTGTCATCACGTGAACCATGATTTCGAAACATTCAGCTTTGAAACTGATCAACCGCTTAATCTACAAAGTTTGTATCCTCTACTGCAACAGTTTTCAATTGATGCTTATCGCATGAAAGGTATTTTAAATTTAACCGATCGTCCTGATCATCGCTGTGTATTTCAGTGCACGGGCCAGCGAGCCAATGTGACGGTTGGAGATGCATGGGAAGATGATGAATCTCGTTCGTCACGGTTAGTCTTCATTGGACCTAAAGGTGGCCTTGATAAAGAGAGTATGCGTAAAAAACTGAACGCACTGGTGGCGTAGTTAGAACGGAAATGGAGTAGATGGCAAGCCTATCAACCTAGCGCTTGCCTATACCTAGCTTACCTCTGCCTACTTTGCATTGACTCATCCTAAGCATCCTTATCTTATTGAATTATTGGCTACTTTCGATTCTATTCGGTTTTTCCAAATCCATATTGCTCATTCCCCTCGCCATCTGAAACAAAATAGTCTTATCGATTTTCGAGACTCTGTTCATCAGTACCTTCTCAGAATCGGTTAACGTCAAAAAGCAGATAAAGACTCAATCGTGGGTTATTGGGGCGTGTTGATCAGCGATTGTTAGCTCGATGGTTAGTCCTCAATGATGGAATCAAAATGACGACTAAATATAGAATAAACCATGATTTGTCCCGCCATAATCGCGCCAAACATCAGCAAGGTGGACAGACCAATATTCGGAATGGGTAAAATGGAGGTCGCAAAGAAGGACTCACTTGCTCCGACAATGATTCGACTACCGGGGACAAGAATGATGATCCCTTGAATAATGTATATGAGTGGTGGAACGTGACGCAATTTTCCCATCCCCAACCCGTAAAGCGTAATGAGTATTGTGCTTACCCATGTACCTACAACCCAATCGGAAGTAAACCAATGTGGCCCCCACATGCCAATTGCCGCGACAGGAAGGCCTAAGAGAATTTCTGTTATACTTGCGTTGAAAATAAGGCCAATAGCGACAGAAATCCCGATCAGTGCGGTGACATGAAGAACGAATGGGATTTCATCAATAAATACCGGTACCGATAATGGTTGATTGATTATGTTGGCTAAGCCTAACCCCATAACAATGCCGATGAATATTTTCATTACTATGAGTGCGCTTTGTGCAAGCAGTTCGATACCTGACCGAAAGTCATTGAGAGCAAGACTGGCTAAGCCGTTGGTGACGGTTAACCCAGGAATAAAAAGGACAATGGAAGAAATGCACAGTGCCAATGTTGGTAAGCCGGGAACCTGTGCCGCTATCATACCGGTTAAAAAACTGGCTACTAAGGCGACAAAGAACTCGACAAGAATGCTTCTTGGCCCAGTCAGGAAAATTTGTGCTAGCCAGGCTATAGCGCCCAGAATAATGGATAAACCGACCGCCAGATAAGTACTGCCAACTAACATTAAATAACATGGCGGAAGCAATAAATTGGCAAAGCACAAGGTACGATTCGAGTAGGTTTCTGAACCTTCGTAATGGGAATGAGTCGAAAACCCTTTAAGCGTTGCGACTAAATCACGTAAGTTAACCGAGGGTGGTTTTTTGTTTTCCATCACGACTTTTTGCGTGGGTTGCTCAAAAATAGTGATGACTTTTGTCGGGGTCACATCAATAGAGACATCAATGTTCTGGCGTTTTGCATAAGCTTGAGTGTATTGAGCTACCGAGTAAGGCGCACAACCAGATTGATGTAATCGGTCCGAAAAGCTCAAAATTTCTTGCTGGCATTGTTCGATATGATTTGTTTGTTTCATTCTGTTTGTTTCTCAATCACCAAGGCGATATATGTTTGAGGGGCATTCTAATTCAATAGTATCCTCATTCAAGCGTAACCAATAGTCGTGTATAGAGGACGGGCCCCTACAAACGAACAAGGCAATGGTTAAAAAGATAGGATTCATTGAATGAGAGGTTATCAGTTTATCGTTGAGGTAAATCAGTCATTGTTGAAGCTGCAACCTCAAAAATAGATCCGCTCACGCAGCTATTTGAAGGCGTAAAACTCCAAATCCATGAGGTGATTGATTTAACTCTGAGGCTTTTAGAAAAGCTCGGTAATGAGTAAAGGAAACTAATATTTAGGAAATGGAAGCGTAAATAAGATTGATGATGAGCGTTAGAATCACAACTAGAATGGAACCGACATAAGCAATTTCAATAATGTTTGAATCAATCCAGTTGCAGTATGCTTGAATTGCTAAACTCAGTTTGTTTTTCATAATGGCCTTTGGAAAATTAACCGAAATCTACTGTAAATAATAGCTTATTATGAGTGAGCTTTGGTGACGGTTTCAAAGGTTCCTTAGCGCTAACAGTGTGATTGCGGCGCTCACGTATTAACAATATCGTCCCGTGGGTTCATGGGGCGGATACAGTCGATAAGGTTTAAGAGCAGAAAATTGGGGTAAAAAAGAGCCGCTTATTTGTGGTTCATCGCGGCTTTCCAAGAAGTAGTCTGTATCTCGATACCCATACCCCATTCGCTTGATTAGCTATATCTTGTTGTTTATCCCTT
>NZ_JBFRLG010000045.1:0-640 GCF_041469785.1 Vibrio sp. 10N.286.48.F5
GTGATACGGTGACGTTGACGGTGAACGGCAACTCAACCGATTACACAGGCACGGTGAAAGCGGATGGCACTTACAGCATCAATGTACCGGGCAGCGAGTTAGTTGCGGATGCGGACAGCACCATCGTGGCGAGCGTGAGTGGCACCGATGAAGCGGGCAACCCGTTCACGGCGACGACCGAAACCAGCGGAGACAACAAAGACGGTGGTTACGAGGTTGATACGGGTATCAGCAAACCGACCATCGATCTGGTTGCGTCGAGCGACAGCGGCAAAGAAGACGCTCACGGCAGCGACACAGACAACCTGACCAACGATACGACGCCAACCTTCACGTTCGGCAACATCGATGATGATGTTGAGAAAGTGGAAGTGTTCAACGGCACGACCTTGCTGGGTGAAGCGGTTAAAGTTGAGGGCGTGTGGACCTTCACGGCGACAGACGGTCAGCTGACAGAAGGTGCGAACAGCATCACGGTGAAAGCGACGGACGATGCGGGTAATAGCGACACATCAGACGCACTCGCAGTGACCATCGATACCGACGCGGCGGCGACCATCACAATCGATGATGATATCGCAGGCGACGACATCGTGAACGCAGCGGAAGCGGCTGGTGACGTGACCATTACGGGTACCGT
>NZ_JBFRLG010000046.1:0-336 GCF_041469785.1 Vibrio sp. 10N.286.48.F5
AAGGGTTGTCGTAGACTACGACGTTGATAGGCAGGGTGTGTAAGTGCTGCGAGGCATTGAGCTAACCTGTACTAATTGCCCGTGAGGCTTAACCATACAACACCCAAGGGGTTTTGTGGACTCAAAACTGTTGTTTCCGCTTTAAAAAGCAGAAACAAAGTACAAACGCTTGAATGAGTTTGAAGAGAAATAACTTTTAAATACAGCTTTCCGAATTTTAAAATTTGCTTGGCGACCATAGCATTGTGGACCCACCTGATTCCATGCCGAACTCAGAAGTGAAACACAATAGCGCCGATGGTAGTGTGGGGCTTCCCCATGTGAGAGTAGGACATC